>JBGSJY010000104.1:0-16308 GCA_041741515.1 Pirellulales bacterium
GTCGCCGCCGATCGCCTGCCGCGCGAGTACGACCCGGCGCGCGGCTTTGTCGCTTCCGCCAACGAAGAGCTGTACCTCGCTGACGGCACGCCGCTGCACTCGCACGGCTTGCACGACTACCGCCGCCGACGCATCGACGAACGCCTCACCGAACTGCCACGCGCGACGCTCGCCGACATGCAGGCGCTGCAGTACGACGTCGTTAGCGTCCACGCCCGCGGGCTACTGCCCGTGCTGCTAACGCACCTCGAAGACGGGCACCCGCTCAAGCAGCAACTGCTGGCGTGGGACTGCCGCTTCGACGCCCCCAGCCGCGGCGCCGCGTTGTTCATGGCCTTCTACCGCCACGTGCTGCTGGAGGTGTTCGGCCACAACACGGGGATCGGGCTGCGGCGGATGATCTATTTGGCGACGCGGATCGGCTACTCGGCGATGGTCCTTACGGCCTGCGACCGGACCCTCCCCAAAGTGACCAGCAGTTGGTGGAGCGAGCGCGACAAAGGGGCCATGATCCGCCGCGCCGCCGACCGGGCCCTGGCCGAGCCGCCGCTACGCTGGTGCGACGTCAACGCGTTTCACTTCACCGACCGGTTCTTCGGCGGTTCGCGCGGGCTGACGACGACCGGGCGGCTGCTGGGGTTCGAGTCGCCGCTGACGCCGATGCCCGGCTGTCACGCGACACCATTCCAGGGGCATCTGAAGGTCACCGCGACGCGCGAGAGTACGTTCGCCCCCAGCTACCACTTCGTCACCGACCTGGCGACCGACGAGGCCTGGACGAATCTCCCCGGCGGTCCCAGCGAGAACCGCTTCAGCCGCTGGTACAAGACCGACGTGCCGCGATGGATCGCCGGCGAGTACAAGCGATTGGAAGGCGCGCCCACCGCCGGCCCCGACGGCGCGTGACGTGACTCCGTTGGGCCTACGAGGCCGCCTTCTCGACCATCGACCGGAATTCATTGCGGCAGTCGGGGCATACGGTCCAAACGATCTGGATGCGGCCGTGGCGGTCGAGGACCGCGTCGTGCTGCACGGCAGTGACGGCGTCGGTCCAGTCGCCATCGGACAGCTCGAAGAGGTTGCAGAGGCTGCACCGCTTGAGCACGCCGAAGCCCGCGTCGTACGCGTGCGCGCTCAACGGCGCGTCGCGGGGGGTCACCGCGAGGGTCTCGCTACAGAAGCCGAGCAGGCCGTTGTCGAGCGGTTCGACGCGCATCCGCATCCGGCGCTGGAACGCAGGCGAGTCGCAACGGAAGCGGAAATCGACCGCTTCGCCGCTGCGGCGGACTTGCGCGAAGATCGCCTTGTAGAGCTCGACGAGCGTCGCGCCGCGGATGTAGCGCCACAGCGACTCGCCGACGACGCTCTCGGGACGGAGTCGGTCCGCCCCCTCGTTCTCGTGGGCGAACGTCCCCCAGTCGTCGCCCACCTCGGTGATGCGATCCTGGCCGTCGATCGCGTAGGTGACGCGATGCAGGGGACTGCGCGTGCCGGAAGTCGTGGACCCTTCAACTGCCATTGGATAGCGACCTCGCAACGGTTTTCACGAACTGGGTGCGGTCGATCGGCTTGGCGACGAACCCGTCGCAACCGGCCTCGAAGCACTTCTGACGGTCGCTGGGCATCGCGTTGGCGGTCAGGGCTAAGATCGGGCCGGAGTAGCCCTGCTCACGCAGGCCCCGGGCGACGGCGTAGCCGTCCATCGCCGGCATCTGGATGTCGGTGACAACGCAGTGGAAGTCGCCGCCGAAGTCCGCCACCGTCGCCAGGGCGGTCACCCCGTTATCGACGGTCGTCACCTCGGCGCCGACCTCCGCGAGGATCTGCTCGGCAATGAACCGCATGTCGCGGCGGTCGTCCACGACGAGCACCTTCTTGCCGTCGAGTCGCGGCAGCGGATCGAGTAGGTCGGTCTTTTCATCGGCTTGCTCGATGGCGAGCACCTCGCGCCATGGGAGTCGCACCTGAAAGACCGAGCCCCTGCCGAGTTGGCTGCGGACCCGAATCACCCCGCCCATCTGGTCGATGAGCTGCTTACAGATCGTTAAGCCCAGGCCCGACCCCTCGTACGCACGGTTTGACGAGGCGTCCAACTGGCAGAAGGGCTCGAACAGCCGCTGGATGTCAGCCGCGGCGATCCCCTCTCCCGTGTCCGCGACGCTAATCACCAGCTCAGCCCGGCGAATCGACCGCCGCGCCGAGAGGAAAACGCGTCCCCCGGCGCCAAACTTAATCGCGTTGGTGAGCAAGTTGATCAGAACCTGCTTGAGGCGGCGCACGTCGGTCCGCAGGCCCGCGTCGAGGCTGTCGCGCAGCCGCCCCTCGAGCGTCACACGATTCTGCGCCGCCCGTGGCCGGAGCGTATTGTACGCCCCCGAGAGCAGCTCGCGGACGTTCGTGATCTCGTTGGCGAGCTCGATGCGTCGCAGCTCGATCTGCGACAGGTCGAGCAGGTCATTGATCAGGCTGAGCAGGTGCTCGCCGTTGGTGCGGATGATGTCGATGCAGTTGCGGTCGTCGGGCTCACGGAGCTGGCGGTCGAGGATGTCGGCGAAGCCGAGGATCGCCGCCATCGGGCTGCGGATCTCGTGGCTCATCTTGGCCAGAAAGTCGCTCTTGGCTTCATTGGCGAGGCGCGCGGCCTCGAAGGCGGCCTCGAGTTCGAGCTCGCCCTGTTTGTTCGCCGAGATGTCGGCCGCCGAGACGTAAATTCCCGTGACCGTCCCGTCACGGTCCTTCTCGGGGCGGTAGTCGATCATCACAAACAGTCGCTGACCCTCGGCGCCAACCACGGCCTCGAAGTGCTGTGGCTCGCCGGCTAGGGCCGCGCGGATCCGCGGCAGACACTGCGTGAGGGTCTCGGCGTCGAGGACTTCCTGCACGGACTTGCCGATCATCTGCTCCGACGGAATGCCGAGCATCTCCGAGTAGGCGCGGTTGGCGAACTCGTAGCGGAGATCGCGGTTCACAAACGACACCAGCACCGGCACCGCGTCGATCGCGCGCTGGAGCCGCTGCTGAGACTCGTCCAATCGTAGCCTGGCGTCGACTAGCGTCTGGATGTCCGTCAGCGTGAGCGTGACGCCGGCCGTCTCGCCGGAGAGTTCGTAGGGGAGCATCCTCAGAAAGTAGTGCGTGCCTGACTTCGAGAGCACCTCGCGCTCGATGAGCATGCCGGAGTGGAGCACCTCTTCGAGCAGGCGTTGCAGGTCGTCGATCTGTAAGCTGTGCGAGAACGCCGCAAGCGGCCGGCCGATGTCATGCGGCTCGAGGTTAAAGACGCGGCCTATGCTCGGCGTGAAGCGCCGGATCGTCAGCGAGGCGTCGAGGAACACCGTCCCGATGTCCGTGCTCGCGATCAGGTGGTTCATGTCCTCGTAGAGCTCACGCAGCTCGGCATTCTTGTTCTGGTAATCGACGTTGACCGTGTGCAACTCTTCGTTGACGGAATTGAGCTCTTCGTTGGAGCTCTGCAACTCCTCGTTGCTCGAGACCAGCTCTTCGTTGGTGGCCTGCAGCTCTTCGTTGCTCGATTCGAGCTGCTCGATCGTGGACTGCAGGCTGTCCTGGCTGGCGGCGAGGTCGTCCTCCAGCTCGCGGACGCGTTTGGTCAGCTCCCCCCCTTCGGTGGAAAAATCGACGACCATGTCGGTCCGCGACGCCTGCTCGGCGCCGCCTTGCCCCGCTTCGACGAAAGAAATCGCGACATAGCGGCTGTCGCTTTGGCGCAGCTGCAACTGCTTTATCGTGATGGCGAACGTCTGCGTCTCACCATCGGCGAGGGGCACCCGGGTGTCTGGGAGTCGCAGCACCGGCTCGTTGCCCGCCAGCGCACGCCGCACCCCGATCGAGAGGACGACCTGCAGCGGCTCAGGGCAGAGGTCGAGCAGGTCGGTGCTCATCTTCCGGCCGCGGAGCGCGAGGAACTTCTCGGCGCCGCCGTACATCTCGACGACGTGCCGCTGGCTGTCCACCAGCAGCGTGGGAGGCAGCAGCTCGTCGAGCAGCGTGTCGTAGAGCTGACTTTTCCCCTCGCCGGCTCTTGCCGGAGGCAGCGGCAATGGCTTCGGCGGGCGGATCCGCGGCGACAACGCGAACGGCAGGGCCGCGTCGTGCGGCAACCGGGCGTCGCGCAGCTTGCGATACAACCGGAAGCGGTCGTGGATCGTCTGAAACTCGGCGCCGAGCTCGCCGATGGATTCGCTCGGACCCAGGAATAGCACGCCCCGCTGCCTGAGCCCGAAGTGGAACAGCGTCATCGCGCGGTTCTGAGCGGCGTTGTCGAAGTAGATCAACAGGTTCCGGCACGACACCATGTCGAGCGACGTGAACGGCGGGTCCTGCAGCAGGTTGTGCGGCGCGAAGAGCACGTGCTGGCGGATGTGCTTGCGGACACGGTGCTGGCCCTCATGCTCCTCGAAGTGGCGGGCCAAGCGTTCGCCCGAGACATTGTGCAGGGCGTCCTCGCCGTAGCACGCCAGGCTGCCGCGCCGCAATGACTCGTTGTGGATGTCGCTGGCGAAGATCTTGATGTCGATCGGCTTGGGCAGGTGCTGGTTCAGCTCATGCAGCACCATCGCCAGCGAGTACGCCTCCTCGCCCGTGGCGCAACCAGGCGTCCAGACCCGCAGGCCCGCTTCGGGGTCGGCGTCGGCGAGCATACGCGGCGCCACCTCGTGCTCGAAGTAATCGAAGCATGCTGGGTCGCGGAAGAACTTCGTCACTCCGATCAGCATGTCTTGGTAGAGCTGATCGATCTGATCGGGTTGGGAACACAGCAGTTCATAGAAGTCGCTCAGCGAGGTCGAGTTGCAGATCGACATCCGCCGGTCGATGCGGCGCGTGACGGTGGCGGGCTTGTACTGAGAGAAATCGACCTGCAACCGATCACGCATCAGCCGGAGGATCTTGGCGAGGTCGTCGCCTTCGGGCTCGTCGGCCGGATCGATGCCGACGATCCGCCGCACGATAATCCGAGCCATACTCTCAGGCGGGACAACGTGGTCGACGCAGCCCGTGGCCTGTGCGCTGCGGGGCATGCCGGAGAACTTGGCGGTGGACTCGGTCTCGCAGAGCACGAGGCCGCGCGCGTTGCGGATCGCCTGAACGCCGCGTGACCCGTCGCTGCCGGTGCCCGACAGGATCACCCCGATCGCCCGGTCGCCATACTCGCTGGCGATCGATCGGAACAAGCGGTCGATTGTCAGGTGGGGCACTTCCTCAACGTCATGGACGCTGAGCCGCAGCCGACCCTCGCCGACGACGAGGTCCTGCTTGGGCGGGATCACATAAACGTGGTCCGCCTCGATCGCCTGGCCATCCTCAGCGATTGTCACCCGCATCGAGGTGTGCCGGCCGAGGAGCTTGTCCATCATCGTCTCGTAGTTGGGCGAGAGATGCTGGACAACAATGAACGCCGCGCCGGTGAGGTGCTCGAGCCCGTCGAAGAACCGTTCGAGTGATTGCAGCCCGCCGGCCGAGGCGCCGATGCCAACTACAAAAGGGCGTTCGGTTTCCGCCATCAGGGATCGGGTTCTGGTGGGCTGCCGGCAGGTCGAGGGGGGCTCACCGCGTCCTTGGGGGCCACTCGAAACACTGCGGGTGATACGTCGCGAAGCGCTTTTGGGAATCGCTCCACAGGACCGGCCACAGCAAGCGTCATGCCGCGCCATAAGTCGAATTCTGTTCTTAGTATACGACCGCGAAACCGCGGGAGAAGTGCGGCGGCTGGTCGCCTGCCAACCAGATGCTGATTGTTTATCGACCACCCGCCATGATCTCTGCCTTGAGACAGCCAGAGCCGCCGACGCAAGTCGCACCAAGGCGGCAGAACCAGAGCCGCAACCTCCCGAAAAAAGCACGCCGCCGGGCGGCCCGGCGGCGTGCTGAGGGGGAGCGTTGGCGGCTCGACGTTTAGTGACCGCCGCTCGCCGCGAGCTTCGACGGCTGCCTGTACGCCGGGTCGAGGTCGAAGCGGTCGAGGTTCATCACCTTCACCCACGCGTGGACGAAGTCCTCAACGAACTTCTCTTGGGCGTCGTCGCTGGCGTAGACCTCGGCAATTGCACGGAGCTGCGAGTTCGAGCCGAACACCAGGTCCACCCGCGAAGCCGTCCACCTCACCTCGCCGTCGGCGTCCTTGCCCTCGAAGAAGTAGTCGCAGACCGGCGATTTCTCCCAGGTGAGGCCCATGTCGAGCAGGTTCACAAAAAAGTCGTTTGTTAACTTGCCGGGCTCGTCGGTGAAGACGCCAAGCTTCGACGCCCCGTGATTGGCCCCCAGGACCCGTAGGCCGCCGACCAGGGCGGTCATCTCCGGCGCCGTCAGTTGCAAAAGGTCGGCGCGATCGACGAGCATCTCTTCGGCCACACGAGTGAGGCCGGGGCCTTGGTAGTTGCGGAAGCCGTCGGCCTTCGGCTCGAGGTAGGAGAACGACTCGACGTCGGTCATCTCTTGGGAAGCATCCGTGCGGCCCGGCGAGAATGGGACCGTGACGTCGTGGCCGGCGTCCTTCGCGGCCTTCTCAATCGCGGCCGATCCGCCGAGGACGATCAGGTCGGCGAGCGAGACTTTCTTGTCCGACGAGCCGTCGTTGAACTCTTTCTGGATCGCCTCGAGCTTGGCGAGCACCTTGGCGAGTTGCTTCGGCTCGTTGGCGGCCCAACCCTTCTGCGGCTCGAGGCGGATCCGCGCGCCGTTCGCGCCACCCCGCTTGTCGCTGCCCCGGAACGTCGAGGCCGAGGCCCACGCCGTCGACACCAGGTCCGACACCGACAGCCCCGACTCCAGGATCGCCTCCTTGAGGTCCGCGATGTCGCTCTCATCGATCGAGTCGTAGTCGGCTTCCGGCGCCGGGTCCTGCCACACCTGTGGCTCGGGCACTTCGGGGCCGAGCAGCAGCACGTAGGGCCCCATGTCTCGGTGCGTCAGCTTGTACCACGCCTTGGCGAAGGCCTTTTCGAACTCCTTAGGATTCTTATGGAACCGGCGCGAAATCACGGCGTAGTCGGGGTCCATCTTCAGCGCCAGGTCGGTCGTGAACATGATTGGCGCGTGCGACTTCGAGCTGTCGTGGGCGTCAGGCACGGTCCCCTCGGCGGACGCTTCGATGGGCGTCCATTGGTTGGCGCCGGCGGGGCTCTTGGTCAGCTCCCACTCGTAGTTCAGCAGGTGGTCGAAGTAGTCGTGTGACCACTGGGCCGGCGTCCTTGTCCACGCCCCTTCGAGACCGCTGGTGATCGTGTCGCCGGCGTTGCCCGTGCCGAACTTGTTCTTCCAGCCGAGGCCTTGCTCCTCGAGGCTAGCGGCTTCGGGCTCGGGGCCGACGTTCCCCTGCGGGGTCGCGGCGCCGTGGGCCTTGCCGAACGTGTGGCCACCGGCGATCAGGGCGACGGTCTCTTCATCGTTCATCGCCATCCGGGCGAACGTCTCGCGGATGTCCTTTGCCGCGGCGAGCGGGTCGGGCTTGCCGTTGGGGCCCTCGGGATTCACGTAGATAAGACCCATCTGCACCGCGGCGAGGGGGTTATCGAGCTCGCGGTCGCCTTCGTAGCGCTTGTCGCCGAGCCACTCGCTTTCGGGACCCCAGTTGATGTCCTCTTGGGGCTCCCACACATCGGCGCGGCCGCCGGCGAAGCCGAACGTTTCGAAGCCCATCGACTCCAGCGCGCAGTTGCCGGTGAGAACCATTAGGTCGGCCCACGAGAGCTGCTTGCCGTACTTCTGCTTGATCGGCCAGAGCAGTCGTCGCGCCTTGTCAAGGTTGGCGTTGTCGGGCCAGCTGTTGAGCGGCGCAAAGCGTTGCGTGCCGTAGCCGGCGCCGCCACGGCCGTCCGTCACGCGGTACGTGCCCGCGCTATGCCACGCCATGCGGATAAAGAGCGGCCCGTAGTTGCCGTAGTCGGCGGGCCACCAGTCTTGTGAAGTGGTCATCAATTCCTTGATGTCCTTCTTGACCGCGGCGAGGTCGAGCTTCTGAAACTCCTCGGCGTAATTGAACTCATCGCCCATCGGGTTCGAAGCGGGCGAGTTTTGGTGCAGGATCGAGAGGTCGAGCTGGTTAGGCCACCAATCGCGGTTCTGCATGAACTGCGTCGGCTCGCTCGCGGCGCCCGCGCCCATGACCGGGCACTTGGCCAAATCAGCCGCCGAGCTTGTTTCCACCTTCCCGCCGTCTTTAGCGAAGGCCGTCACGCCGCAGCATCCGACTGCAACGATCGTAAGTAGCGTTCTTGCCGCCATGTTGTGCCTCATTCCAGGAGTGCATCGGGAGAAGGGCCGACGCGTCGCGTGGCCGCCCAGACCCGAAAGTATAGGATTCTGCCGCCATAGAGCCAATGCATCGCTATTATTACTGCGATGCGTAGCGTGCATAACATTACATTAGCTCGCGTTATGGACACCGACCAACTCCGACAATTCCTGGCCGTCGCCCGCATGGCCAACATCACGCGGGCCGCCGAAGCGCTGGGCATCTCGCAGCCCGCGCTGAGCCGGTCGATCCAACGGCTCGAAGAGGAATTCGGTCAGCCCCTGCTCCAGCGCAAGACGCGCTCGGTCGAGCTCACGGACGCGGGGGCCCTTGTGGAGCGCCGCGCCGAGCAGGTCCTCGGCATCCTCGACGACACGAAGGCCCAGATCACCGACGACGGCCGCAGCGGCCGGCTCCGCCTCGGGGCCATCCCGACGATCGCCCCCTACTTCCTGCCCGACTTCTTGCGGGGCTTCCGCGACAAGTTTCCCGCCGTTGAGATCGTCATCCAGGAGGACACGACGGACAACCTGCTCGCGCGCTGCAAGAACGGGGAAATCGACCTCGCGCTGCTCGCGCTGCCGATCGCCGCGAAGTACGTCGATACGGAGGAGCTCTTCAAAGAAGAGTTGCTGCTTGCCACGCCGCTCGACCATCCCCTCGCGACAAGGAAACGCGTGGCGGTCGCCGACGTCGAGCCCTACCCCTTTGTGCTCCTGGGCGAAGCGCACTGCCTCACCGGCAGCATCGTCAGCTTCTGCCAACAGAAGTCGTTCCAGCCGGTCGCCGTCGAACAGACGAGCCAACTGGCGACCGTGCAAGAACTCGTGTCGCTCGGCCACGGCGTCTCCATGATCCCCGCGATGGCCCGCCACTGCGATACGGCGACATCGCGGGTCTACCGCTCGTTCGACGGCGCCAAGCCGCAACGCTCGATCGCGATGGCGTGGAACCCCTACCGCTTCGAGAGCCGGCTGCTGGCGACCCTGCGCGAAGAGCTACGCCAACACACCCGCCTGAGCCGTCGGCGTTAGCCGCGCATTTGCGCCACGATACGTGTACCCAGGGCGACCCGCGGCTAGCGCCGACGGCTCACTTTATTGCGCCTAATTGCACCACGGAGTAACGGAACCATGCTCCCACGCCCGTTGTCGCTCCTGTCCCACGCGGCTGCCTTGCTCTCCGTTGTGCCGCTCTGCCACGGCGAGGGGACGATCAGCAAGGTGACCGCGACCGCCGACCGCCTCATCGTTACCTGTGACCGCGACGGGGCCGACCACTTAATGCTCCGCGAGCATCCGCTCTGGTCGGAGGACGCCATCGCCACATGGCCGCTCGAGGGATCGGCGGACCGTCACCCCTTCGAGTTGCAGCGCTACGTCACCGATGCCGAAGGGCAGCGCGACCGGCTGCTTTCTCGCTGGTCCCTCGGTCCGGCCGACGAGGCGCCTACCTCGCTCCGCTATGCCGACGCCGTGACAACGGCCAGCGCCGCGCCGCACCCGCCGCTGCGGAGCAAGAAAGGCCTCGGCGGCTTCGACGTCGCCCGAGGTTTTCTCGGCGACATCGACGACCTCGGCATCGCCACGGTAACGGTGAATGTGGTCCTCGACTTCCTCCACGACCAACCGGCCGAGGGCCGCGAGGCGTTCTTTCACGCCGGCCAGAAGTTCTTCATCGATCGCGACGCTATCGAGCGGCTCGACAAGACCTTGCAGTTCGCGGCTGACCACGAGTTGCTCGTCTTTGCCATCGTGCTGCTGCCCAAGCCGACCGGGGACGACTCCGTCCGCGACGCGATGGCCCACCCCGACTACGAGTCCGAGGGCGTTTTCCCGATGCCCAATGTCACGTCGCAGCGCGGCGTGACGGCTTACTCGGCGGCGCTCGAGTACCTGGCGCAGCGTTATCTCAGTGGAGACGGCCCGCGGATCCACCACTGGATTCTCCACAACGAAGTCGATGCGGGCCTCGTCTGGACCAACGCCGGCAAGAAGTCGCTCGACGAGTTCCTCGACCTCTATGCCAAGTCGCTCCGCATCGCTCACCTCACCGCCCGGCAGTACGACTGCCATTCGCGGGTGTTTGCGTCGGTGACGCACTCGTGGACACGCCCCGAAGAGCCGCGGTTCTACGCCGGGCGCGACGTGCTCGACGGCCTCGTCGCCCGCAGCAAGGCCGGCGGGGACTTCGATTGGGGCGTCGCCTATCACCCCTACCCCCAGTCGCTGTTCACTCCCGAGACCTGGCGTGACGCGGAGGCGACCCGTTCGCCCGACTCGCCGCTGGTGACGTTCAAAAACCTGGGCGTGCTCGTCGATTGGGCCCGCGAGCCGGACAACCGCTTCAACGGCGAGACCGTCCGCGACATCTACCTCACGGAGCAGGGATTCCACTCGCGGGATTACAGCAACCACGAACTGGAAGTCCAGGCCGCCGCGCTGGCTTACGCCTGGCGGCAGCTTTCTCAGCACCCCGAAATCAAGGCGCTGCATTACCATAACTGGATCGACAACCGCTACGAAGGGGGCCTGCGTATCGGACTGCGAAAGTTCCCAGACGACGCCGAGGACCCGGGCGGCGCGAAGCCGATCTGGCGACTCTACCGCGAGCTGGGCGGCGCCAATGAAGAGGCTGCGAGTGGCTTCGCTGACGCGATCATCGAAAGGGATCGAAGCGGCGCCTCCAACTAGAACCGTCCGCCTCCGCTCCAGGGCGATGGGGACTACACGCGCAACCGGCAGGGCCGCTAGCAAGCTAGCGGCGGGCCGCGTTCGGCGCCGGTTGTCACCTAGGATTACCGACATTCGGCGCGAAGCCGTTGATTTGATCAGAAATTGATCATGCGAAGCCTCCCCGGACGCGATAGTTTTCGCATCTTCGCAGACGCAGTTGTCACGCTCCCGCCGATAGTTTCTCCGGGAGCGCGCACGCCGGAGCCGGATCTTGGACTACCAAACAAAGTACGACCAGTACTGGCGCCGCCCTGATCAAGTGGGAGAGCCCTCGTCCCCCCGTGACGGAGTCGATCAGGTCGCGCACGAGATCGGGCGTTGCCTCGGCCTCGGAACGGTGCTCGACGTGGGCTGCGGACAAGGGCAGCTCGTCCGCAAGCTCAACAGCCACGGCTTCGACGCCTCGGGCATGGATGACTCGAGGGTCGCCGTCGATGCGGCCAATCTCGCCAGCCCCGGTCGATTCCAAGTCGGCAGTATCCTGGCGTTGCCTTACGCGGACGGGTCGTTCGACAGCGTCATCAGCACGGACTGCCTTGAGCACCTACTCGAACAAGACGTCCGCGCCGCGCTCGCCGAATTGCACCGCGTGGCCCGCGACACGGTTTACCTGCGGATCTCCCTGGAGAGGGACCGCGATAACAAGTGGCGCCAGACGGTCAAGACACGGGAGTGGTGGGAGGCGCAATGCTTTGCCGTAGGGTTCCGTAAGCACCCGCGGCACTTTCTCGCCAGCCCGTTCGGGTGTCTCGACTCGGAACTGAACCGCTGCACGATCGTGTTGTCGAAAGTCCCCGCCGAAGCGGCGGAGCGCTATTCGATCGAGGCCCTGCAGGCCGAGCGGCAGCTCCACATGGACATGAGCCGCGAGCCCGGACGGCGCTCCGACGCGCACGTCGTCCGCTACTTCGAGGCGGCGCGGAACATCCGTCCCGGCGACCGCGTGCTCGACGCCGCTTGCGGCCTCGGCTACGGATCGACGGTCCTGACGCAGAACTCTCGCTGCGCGTCGTACGTGGGGATCGACAACAGCGACTACGCGGTCGACTACGCGCGGGCCAACTTCCCTCGCGGCGCCGATGACCTCCGTTTCGAGAAAGGCTCGCTGCCGGAATGCCTCGAACGATTTGACGACGCATCGTTCGATTTTATCGCCAGCTTCGAGACCCTCGAACACCTCCGCGACACGGGCCCCTTCCTGCAAGAGTGCATCCGCCTGCTAACGCCGGGCGGGCGGCTGATGATCAGCGTCCCCAACGACTGGGCCGAGGCGGATGGGATCGACCCTAACCCGCACCATTTCCACGTCTACGACTGGGGCAAGGTCCTGGGCGAACTCCGCGACGCCGGGTTCCAGATCGAGCGCACCATCGCCGAGACCGTTAGCAGCCCGTTGAAAAAACCCTTCCGCCTTCCGGCAGGTGGCGCTAAGTTGTGGGGTGGAGTGATTGAGCCGTAGGAAGGAGCCGAGCGATGGGGATGGGGAGACGGAGGCGAGAGTCGCAGGGGGAGCTGTTCGTCGCGGCCGATCGGCTGCCGGTGGGTGAGGGGCATGCGTTCTATGGGCGGCTGAACCGCCTGCTGGGCGAGGCGGGTTTCGACGAGGCGGTCGAGGCGCTCTGCGAGCCGTACTACGCGTCGGACGAGAAGCGGGGCCGGCCGTCGATCCCACCGACCGTCTACTTCCGGATGCTGATGGTGGGGTACTTCGAGGGGCTGGGTTCCCAGCGTGGCATCGCCTGGCGTTGCGGCGACAGCCTGAGCCTGCGGAAGTTCCTTGGGGTGAAGCTCGCCGAACGGGCGCCCGACCACTCGACCCTGACGCGGGTCCGCGACCGGCTCCCCCTGGAGGTCCACCAGAAGGCGTTCGAGCTAGTGCTGGCGATCGCGGCGGAGCGGGGCCTGCTGAAGGGCAAGACGATCGCCGTGGACTCCACGACGCTGGAAGCCAACGCGGCGATGAAGAGCATCGTCCGCCGCGACACGGGAGAGGACTGGAAAGAGTATGTGGTCGGGCTGATGCGGGAGGAGGGCCTGGTCGAAGAGGGCCAGGAGCCGACGGACGAAGACATCCGTCGGTTCGACAAGAAGCGGAAGAACAAGAAGGTTTCGAACGAGGAGTGGGTCTCCTTGACCGACCCGGATTCGCGGATCGCGAAGATGAAGGACGGCCGTACGCACCTGGCGTACAAAGCGGAGCATGCGATCGACCTGGAGACCGAGCTGATCCTGGCGGCGGAGGTTTACCACGTGGACCAGAGCGATTCACAGACCTTGGCCGACACGGCGATGGCGGCGCAGACGCACTTGAGCGAGGCGGGGAGAGAGGAGCGGATCGAGGAGGTGGTGGCGGACAAGGGGTACCACGCGGCCGAGCAGCTGGAGTTGATGCAGAGCTTGAACGTGCGGACGTACATCCCGGAGCCGAAGCGGCCAGGCCAGTCGCGTCTGAGCGAGAAGCGGCCGGAGGTGCAGCGGGCGGTGAGGGGCAACCGGCGACGGACGAAGACCGAGAAGAACTCGGAGCTGCAACGATTACGATCGGAGCGGGTCGAACGCTCGTTCGCCCACACGTGCCAGACGGGCGGGGCGAGGCGGAGCTGGCTGCGGAAGATCGAGAAGGTGCAGAAACGGCTGCTGGCGACCGCGGCGGCGCGGAACCTGGGGTTGGTGATGCGGAAGCTCTTCGGCGTGGGCAAGCCCCGCGTCCTCCAGGGGGGCGTCGCCGCCCTGATCACCCTGGCCCCGGCGATCTTCGCACGCCTGCTGGACGCCTCGCGCCGAGGAGGGGGCGTTAGTTCAACGGGCTGTTAGCCGACGCAAAGAAGACGGTAAGTGGGCCAACTACGGCTACGAGTGGACCGAGTACGACGTCGATGGCGTCCGCGGTAAGCCCGGTGAATGGTGCATCGTGCTGGCGATGAAGAGCCCCTTTGCTGCTAGCCCGGCGTCTTACTGTAACTCCGCCTTCTCCGAAGCAAAGTGCGAGTCGCCGACGAACGTCATGGCGTTCGCGGAGCAGTACGAGAACCCCTGGCTGGTCCCCAGCCTCGTCACGCGCGGGCTGCGGACCGAGCGAAAGTCGCTACGTCGCGAACTGGCGCAGGCGGTCCTCGACCGGCGGGTCCCCGACGCCGACGAAGCCGCCGCCCTGTGCGTCAAGGCGTACACGATGCTCGGCGACGGCGCCGACTGGCGCCAGGTGGACGAGCTACTCCAACGCTTCGAGCCGCACACCCGTCCACGGGACTGGGCCGTCGCCAGCCCCATCGAGGTGCGGTGGGCGGTGTCGCTGACTTACGTCGGCGCCCTGTTGGCGTTGGAGGCGGGGCAGCGACGGCGTGCGCAGCAACTCTTCGAAGATTGCGCCGCGATCCCCTTCCTGCGCTACTCGCCGATCCTCGCGACCAAAACGATCAGCGCCGCGCTGCGGCGGGCGAAGCTCGCGCTCGTGGATCGCGACAAGGCATCGGCCAAGGCCTGGCTCGCCCGTGGCGTCGACGCCAGTCGACTCGCCGCCACCCAGGATTGGGAAGCGGCCTTCGGGGACCTGTCGCGACAGCCGCTGCCGGTCCCCCGCGAGCTCGCCGAGGTGGTGGAGCTCGGCGCCCGCTGCATGGCCGGCCTCACGCTGCTGCAGACCGCTACGCCAGCGCCCGTTTACTACGAGCTTCTCGACTCGTCGAAAGCAACGGAAATCGAAGGCCTTCTGGCCTACCAGAAGGTCCAAAACGAAGCGATCAAGTGGCATCAGGAACAGATAAGAAACCTGCAACACGCCGCCGAGTACTGGCACGGACGCGCCACTGACAACCCGGGATCGATGGAAAAACTGCGAAAGCGCCTGTCGCGGAAGCTGAAGAAGTTTCAGAACTCGCTGTTGCGACGGCCCCAGTTGCAGCGGTAGGAACACATGATCGAACGATTCTGGATAACTTAGCGTTTCACCAGCTCGGCGACCGGCGGCTTCCATTCTCCGCTCAGCAACTCGGGACGCGGGCGGTACATCCGCAGCAAGTAGTTCCAACCCGGAGTAATCGGCAGGAAGTTATCCGCCGAATTGACCCCGCCAAAGTGGATGGTGACCGAGCCGTCGGCGTCCTTCTTGGCGGTAACGTTGTTAACGGTGTACGCATTCCACTTGTTCTTCTCGAAGTAACCGGACTTGTCGTACACGCTGATCGACCAAAAGCCGTCCACCGGAACGTCGCGTAGCGTTAGCTGGTAGGGCGTCTTGCCGTCGTTTTGCTCGGGGACGACGCCGATATACAACGCCGCCGCCGCCGGGTTGCCGCCCCAGCCCGCGGCGGAGCCGAGCAGGTGCTGCACCGGATCGACGTCGGCCTTTCGGCCAAACATCCGCGCCGAGTCGATGGCGCCATTGGCCGCGACGAGAGCGAGCAACGCTTCGCGAATCTTCTTGTGAGACTCGGCATCCCAGTCGGGGATCGAGAACTCGCCGACCCCCGACTGCTCAACCTTGATCGCATCTTGCAAGGCGTGCGCCTTTGCCATATCCGCCTCGCTATTGGGATCAACGAAGGTACGGATCGCGAGGCAGACGTAACGCGTGCCGACGCCCTCTTTAGTAAGCGTGTGGACGCCCGGCGCGTAGAAGACTTCCTGGGCGTAGTGATCCTCGTTGATCACCAGCAGGGACATGAATCGCCCCGCCGGATCGGGCAGCGTTACCGTGACCGGTCCCGCCTGGAGGTCGAAGACGGCGAACGAGTAGAGGGTGTCGCGGTTCAACCGGATCACCGTTTGGTTGTCGATCGACGCGAGTTCGCGTTCGTGCTTGAACTTGCCGAAGCCGCCTTCCGCAACGAATTTCGCGAAGTAAGTGTCCGATTCGGCGCGGATGAAGTTGTCAACCGTCACTCGTTGCGGCTCGCCGGCCAGGACCAGCGGGTTGCAAGCCACAACGGACAAAAGCGTGACGGCCAAGAGGGCCTTCTTGCACATGAGATGGCTTGACCTGTTCAAGGTGCTATAGGGGAAGCGGTCCGTGCGGAGGCATTGTTGTACGCCGAGGAAGAATAACCTGTGACCTCGCAAGAAATCCATCTTCTTCCAAGAACGGCGAAGCAAAGAGTTCAGCCAATCGCGATGACGGTCATCCCCGCCCCGCGGTAGTCGCCCAGCGCCGCCAACGCCGCGGGCGCCTCGGCGAGCGGGATCGTCCGATCCACCAGCCGCAGCGGGTCGATCTTGCCCTCGGCGACGAGCCCGAACAGTTTCGGGTAAAGGTGCGCCTGGAGCCCGTGGCTGCCGACGATCTCGAGTTCCCAGCCGAGCACCCGGCCCATCGCGACGCGCGGG
>JBGSJY010000105.1:0-3569 GCA_041741515.1 Pirellulales bacterium
GGCCACCACAAGCCCGCGGCCATGAGCGTCGGCGAGCAACAACGCACCGCCGTCGCCCGCGCGCTGGCGAACCGCCCCGCTCTGCTGCTGGCCGATGAACCGACCGCCAACATCGACCCCGCCCACCAGCAACAAGTCATCGACCTGCTCCGCGGCGTCTGCCGCGACGAGAACGTCGCGATGCTATTAGTGACCCACTCGAATGAGGTGTCGGACCAGTTTGAGCGGGTCGAGCAGCTCGAAGAAGTGAATCAGATAATGAAAGCGACGGTGT
The DNA here is from genome assembly GCA_041741515.1 of Pirellulales bacterium. Taxonomy (GTDB): domain Bacteria; phylum Planctomycetota; class Planctomycetia; order Pirellulales; family Lacipirellulaceae; genus Botrimarina. The sequence continues at coordinate 275 of JBGSJY010000105.1, forward strand.
GAAGTCCATTCTGGGGGAGGCGTCTCCGACGCCGATTACGGTATCCATTCCCTGAACGGCATGGTGCGCGAAATCGGCGTCGGAGACGCCTCCCACAAGAGAAACCTTGGCGCCACCCTCACCACAACAACCCTACCGTTCTACCGGCCTACCCATCTAACTCCCTTATGTCCCTCTGGCGGATCGCCTGGAAAAACATGCAGCAGCGGGGCCTCGCCTCGTCGCTGACGGTTTTGTCGATGGCGCTGGGCGTCGCGGTGATGGTGGGCGTCATCGTCGTCCACGCCGTGACGGTTAAGCAGTTCACCGCTTACGCCGGCGGCTACCAGCTGATCGTCGGCGGCAAGGGGGGCGATTTGGACCTCGTCCTCAGCACGGTCTACCACCTTGGCGAGTCGCGTTACACGCTTCCCTACAGCTTCTACCGCGAGTTCATCGACGGCAAATACGCCGACCTCACCGTCGCCGCTATCCCTTACTGCATGGGCGACAGTTTCGACCCGCGTCCCAAGGAGGACGGCCCGAGCGGCGAACTGTTCCGGGTCGTGGCGACAACGCCCGACCTGTTCGACAGGCTCGAGTACGGCACGAACCGTGACGGCACGCCCCGCAAGTACGAGTTCCGTGACGGCGAGAATTTCCGTAGCGACCACGCCTTCCAGGCGGTGCTCGGCTCGGTCGTCGCCGCCAAGAGTGGCGTCAAGGTCGGAGAAGTCATCCACCCGACGCACGGCATCAGCGGCCGTGGCGACACCCACGACGCGTTCCTCGTCACCGGCATCCTAGAGCCCACCGGCACGGCCAACGACCGCGCCGTGTTCGTGAATATCGAGGGCTTCTATTTGCTCGACGGTCACGCCCTGTCGGCGAAGAAACGCAAGACGGACCTCCCGCCGCTGGTGCTCGGCGCCGAAGCGGCCTCGCGCGTCGGCAAGCAGAAGGACGACACGCTGCGTGTCGGCGACGTCACCTACGAGGTCGTCGCGACGCTGGCCAAGACCGGCGCCGATTTCGACCAGATCGCTTACGCGCCACTCGGCAGTTTCGAATTGCCCGAGCAGGAGAGTGATGGATCGGCGCCCTCGGCGGCGATCCCCGCCAAGCTTTACGACAACGACGACAACCTCATTACGCCGCTACCCGAGCCCCAGCGCGAGGTTTCGTCGATCCTGGTTTTGAGCGACGAACAGATGGGGCCCACGATCCTCACCACGCAGATCAACAAGGATCAGAACGTCTCGGCCCAAGCGATCGCCCCCATTCGGACCGTCTCGAACCTCCTCGAGAAGATCATCGGGCCGGTCCGAATCGTCCTCTTGGTGCTGACGATCCTGATTGTTGTCGTCGCCTCGATCAGCATCCTGGTGAGCATCTACAACTCGATGAGCGAGCGCTCGCACGACATCGCCGTGATGCGCGCGCTGGGGGCGAGCCGTTCGTCGGTGATGCTGGTGGTGCTCAGCGAGTCGATCCTGCTGTCGCTCGCCGGCGGCGTGCTCGGGATCGTCCTCGGCCACGCCCTGATCGCTGCCGCGGCGCCGTACGTCGAGGCCCAGGCCGGCATCCAGCTGGCGTTCTGGGAGTTCGACCCCTGGGAGATGGCCGTCATCCCCGCCCTGGTGGTGCTGGCGACGCTCGCCGGCCTGCTACCCGCGATCTCGGCGTACCGCACCGACGTTTCCCGCAACCTCGGGTAACGCAGCTAACCGCCAGCCACTTCGGTTTTTTAGACGGGATGAACAGGATCGACAGGATTGCCTAGAATCCATCCTGTGAACCCTGTCGATCCTGTCTGAATAGCTCGATCATGAATACGCTCCGGATCCTCGTCGCGCTGCTCACCCTGAGCGCCGCCACTACCGCGTCGGCGTGCCCGTTCTGCTCGGCCGAGCAGCGGACCCTTACCGAGGAGATCGGCGACAGCAGCGTCGTGCTGCTCGGTAAGCTGGCGAAGCCCTCCGAGGCGGCGCGACGGCTGGCCGCCGCCGACGTGCCCACCGGCTTCATCGACCCCGAGACGGGCGCCGCTACGTTCACCGTCGAGCGGGTCCTCAAGGGACAGCCGCTCGTCGAAGGTGTCGAGGAAATCCAGGCAATTTATTTTGGTGAATCCGACGCCGACGAGGTCTTCTTCATCCGCGGCGTCGCCGAGCCGCCCGACTGGGCGATCCCGTTGCCCCTCTCGCCGGTCGCCGCCCAGTACGTCCCCAAGCTGATGGACCTCCCCGTCGACGGCGTCGAGCGGCTGGAGTTTTTCCAGGAATACCTCGAGCACAGCGACCCGCTGCTGGCTCAAGACGCCTACGACGAGTTCGCCGCCGCCTCCTACCAGGACATCGAGGACTTGGCGCCCCGCATGGACCGCCAGCAGCTCCGCGACTGGATCGAGGACGTCCGCGTCAGCCCCAGCCGTCGCCGGCTCTTCCTGACGATGCTCGGCGCGTGCGGCGAGCCGGAAGACCTTGAGCGCCTTGAGCAGATGCTCACCTCCGACTCCCGCGTGCTGGGCCCCGCGATCGACGCCGGCGCCACGGCGGCGATCCTCTCGGGTGGACCGCCGGTCGTCGGCATGGCGGGCGAGATGGCCCGCTTCGCCGAACGGCAGCGGAAGCTTGGGCTCGACGCCTTAATCGCCTGCTACATGACCCTCGCCGGCAAGCACGGCGACCCGGGCGAGGCGCTCGACCTGATCGATGAGCGTTACCTCCAGGACAAGGACGCCGACTACTCGCACGTCTACGCCGCGCTGCAGGCGCTGCGTTTCCTCGGCGAAGAGCACCGCGACCTGGTGCCGCTGGACCGCGTCCTGGCCTCGGCGCGGCTGCTGCTGGACAACCCCGAGTTCGCTGACCAAGTGATCCCGGACCTCGCGCGGTGGGAGGATTGGAGCGTGCTCGAGCGGCTCGTCGACATGTACCAGTCCACCTTCGACGAGAACAATCCGAACGCCCCCGTGAAGTACGTCCGCGAGCCGATCGTCACCTACCTGGATGTGGCGGCGAACCAATCGGACGACCAATCGGACGACCCGTCGGGTGACATCGCGAAGCGGGCCAACGAAGCGCTAGCGGTGATCGAGCCCCTCGATCCCAAAGCGGTCGAGCGGGCGCGCAGCCTGCGGGCCTTCGGCTTCCTCGCCCAGGCGCGGGCCAAGCCCTCTCCCTCGGCGACCGACGACCTCTCGACGGGCGAGCCGGCGCCCGATGCGATGAGTCCCATGGAGGAGGACCCGGCGGGCGACATCGCGATCGATCCCCCGTCGGACGTCGCGGCCGACCTCGCCGCCGAAGCCGCC
>JBGSJY010000106.1:0-4624 GCA_041741515.1 Pirellulales bacterium
CCGCGACCGCGAAGCCGCGGCCGCGTACCGCCGGGCGGTGGCGCTGGCGAAGCAGGCGCCGGAACGACGGTTTTTGCAACGGCGGATCGACGAGCTGGAGAGCGTCTAACTCACATCTTGGACGGCGAGCCGGCGACGTCAGTCGTCGGAGTGAGGCGGGTACCCAGGTTCTTCTCCGGACTGACGTCTCGGGGCTCGCATGAGCACGCCCCGCGCGTTTTCTCGGCATATTTGGCCCCCGCGAGTTTTCTCGAAATACTTCTCTGGGCCGCGTCGATCTGCCTAGGCCCCATTCGATAACTGGGTGTTCGACGCCAACGGGTCGCCAGCAAACAGCCCATTCCCTCACTCCGGAAGAAAAATCATGAGACTTTCCCCCACCGCTTTCGGCCTCCTCACTGCCTTTGCCGTCGCCGTCCCTGCCATGGCTCAACAAGAAGAGATGGCGATGCCCCAGCCGCAGGCCGAGCACCGCTGGCTGCAGCAATTGGTGGGGGATTGGTCGAGCGAGGTCCATATGTTCATGGACGGCCAAGAGATGACCTCCCAAGGGAGTGAGAGCGTCCGCACGATCGGCGGGTTCTGGACCGTCGCGGAAAACAAGGGCGAGTTCATGACGCAGCCTTTCACCGGCATACAGACCCTCGGCTACGACCCCGAGAAGGGGAAGTACGTCGGCACGTGGGTCGATTCGGTGTCGGGCTACCTGTGGGTCTACGAGGGGGAGCTCGACGCCGCGAAGAAGAAGCTAACGCTCCGCACCAAGGGCCACTGCCCGATGAACCCCGGCGAACTGAGCAACTTTGAGGAAGTGATCGAGCTGAAGAGCCCCGACCACAAGGTCTTTACGTCGCGTGTGCAAGGGAAGGGCGGCGAATGGACCAAGGGGATGCAGATCGAATACCGCCGCAAATGAACGGGCAAGTTGTAGGAGGCGTCTCCGACGCCGTTTACGCACAGCACGCCGTTGATAGTTGAGCTACCGCAATCGGCGTTGGATTCGCTTCTTGCCGGACTTCGTTTTTCAAATCGATTCAACCTCAAAGAGGCCAGCATGACCCAACCCATCCCCCACGGCCGCAGCGGAATCATACCCCATCTGGTGCTCCACGACGCCGCCGCGGGGCTCGACTTTTACAAGAAGGCATTCGGCGCGGTTGAGCTTAGCCGGATGGCGGCGCCGGACGGCCGGATCATGCACGCGGAGATGAAGCTCGGCGACGCGGTGTTCATGCTTGCCGACGACTTCCCGGAGTACTGCGGAGGCAAGGCTCGCGCGGCGAAGACACTCGGCGGCACGCCGGTCAGTTTTCATCGCTACGTCTCGGATTGCGACGCGGCTGTCCAGAGGGCGGCCGACGCCGGCGCGACGGTCTGTGTGCCGCCGCAAGAGATGTTCTGGGGCGACCGCTACGCGGTAGTGACGGACCCGTTCGGTCATCAGTGGTCGTTGGCGACGCATGTCAAAGACCTCACGCCGGAAGAGATGATGGCGGGAATGAATTCTTGCTTCCAAGCGAGCTGAGCCATCCGGCGCCCCTTCTTAGACCCACCCCAAGGAGTGCTTTCGATGAAGTTCATCTGCCTGGGATACCTCGACGAGGCGGCCTTCGCCGCGATCCCCGAAGAGGAGCAAAGAGAGATGATACAGGAGTGCTTCGCCTACGACGACGAGCTGCGTCGCGGCGGGCACTTCCTCGGCGGCGAGGCCCTGCAAGGGGTCGCCAACGCCGTGACTCTTCGCACCCAGCACGGCAAGGTTTCGGTCTGCGACGGCCCCTTCGCCGAAACCAAAGAGCACCTCGGCGGCATCCTGCTGCTCGAGGCCCGCGACATGAACCACGCCATCGCGCTGATGTCGAAGCACCCGGGCGTCCGGTTCGGACCGTTTGAGATCCGCCCCGCCGATGAGGCCATCAACGCGCTGACCGCCGAGCGGAGTAAGGCGTTGGCGGCCGGGGCTAAGCCGCAAGCGATGGGGGTGTCGAGATGAAATACTTGTTGCTGATGTACAATTGTGAGGACGCTTTCACCGAGCAAGAGATGAAGCTCGAACAAGGGAACGCCGTCGTGCTGTGCAACGAGATCCATGCCAAGGGACAGTTCGTCAGCGGGACGCCGCTCTTTCCGGTCGCGACTGCCAAGAGCCTACGGGTGCGCGACGGTCGAAGGGTGGTCAGCGACGGACCCTTCGCTGAGACCAAGGAACAACTCGGCGGCTACGTGCTGGTCGACGTCGAGACGATCGATGAAGCGATCGAGATCGCCAGCCGATTCCCGTCGGCAAAGGTGGGAACGGTTGAGGTCCGGGCGATCGAGGAGTTATGAGCCCATCGGGCAGGCCCAGTCGATCCGTGCTTTCAATTGGAAACACCAATCGACACTAATCAGCATTAACTACACCACTAGGAATAGTAGCGGGGCGCTTCACTTTATTAGCGTCAATTAGCGCTGGTTAGTGTTCTCTCCACTTTACGTCGATAGGAATCTAGCAATGCGAGTCATGGTCCTCGTCAAAGCCTCGAAGTCTTCCGAAGCGGGTGAGATGCCGAGCCCCGAGCTGCTCACCGCTATGGGCGCATTTAACGAGCGGCTCGTCGAGGCGGGCGTGATGCTTGCCGGCGAGGGGCTCAAGCCCAGCTCCGCCGGCGCCCGGGTGTTGTTTAGCGGCAAGGACCGCGTCGTCACCGACGGGCCCTTCGCCGAAACCAAGGAGCTGGTCGCCGGCTTCTGGATGTGGAAGGTCGCGTCGATGAAAGAGGCGATCGACTGGGTCAAGCGTTGCCCCAATCCGATGAGGGAAGACTCGGAGATCGAGATCCGCCCCGTCTTCGAGATGGAAGACTTCGGTGACGCGATGACCGACGAGTTACGCGAGCAGGAGGACGCGATCCGCGCGAAGACCGACGCCATGGGCGCTTAGTATGGGGGGAACGCTTGTGTGGCGATGTCTTTCGTGGGGCTACCCGCGGCTAGCGCCGATGGCTCATAGAGCGAAGCGACCTGAGTGAGCCGTCGGCGCTAGCCGCGGGTGGCGCAACGAATCTTTCTCAATGCACGACTTGGCAAGCTGAATCATGCCACTTTCAAAAACCACAATTGTCCCCTGCCTCTGGTTCGACGACCGAGCCGAGGAGGCGGCAAATTATTACCTATCGATCTTCCCCAACAGCGCGATCACCGCCATCTCGCGCTACAGCGAAGTCGGTCGCGAGTTCCACGGCAAGGAGCCGGGGACGGTGCTGACGGTTGAGTTCACGCTCGACGGCCAGACGATGACGGCGCTCAATGGCGGACCGATCTTCAAGTTTAATGAAGCGGTCTCGCTGCAAGTGATGTGCGACACCCAAACCGAGGTCGATCACTTCTGGGATCGACTCTCCGCCGGCGGCGATCCGGCCGCACAGCAGTGTGGCTGGCTCAAGGATAAGTTTGGCCTGTCGTGGCAGGTGGCGCCCAAGTGCCTCGCCGAGATGATGACGAGCCCTGACGCGAAGAAAACGGCCCGGACGATGGCGGCGCTGTTCGGGATGAAGAAGCTCGACAAGGCGACGCTGGAAGCGGCGTTTGCGGGGTGAGCGAATTAAGATGATTGTTCGACCGATACTCCACCCGCGGCTAGCGCCGACGGCTCAATACTTGAACCCACCACTTCCCATGAAGTTCATGCTGCTGGTTTACGGCGCCGAGTCCACCTGGACCGAAGAAGAACGCGCCGCGTGCATGGCCGAGTCGCAAGCCCTGTCACGGGGGCTCGGTGAGAAGCACTTGGCCTCATCGCCGCTGCATCCGGTGGCGACCGCCAAGAGCGTCCGCGTGCGGAACGGCGAGAGGTTGGTCACTACCGGCCCGTTCGCCGAGACGGTCGAGCAGCTCGGCGGCTACTACGTCATCGATGTGGCGAGCATCGAAGAGGCGCTCGACTTCGCGAGCAAGATCCCGCCGGCGAAGAAGGGGACGATCGAAGTGCGGCCAGTGTTCGAGCTGGAAGGGTTGCCGACGCCTGAATGACCCTGGAAACGTCAGTGGGAGCCTGGAGACTTCAGTCACTGGAAGGAAGCGGGCGCCCGGGGCCCTCCGGGAGCTAACGCTTCACGGCTCGCATGGAGTCGCTGAGCGGGTGACGACAGTCTTAGGAGCGGCCCTTCTTGTCGTCGTCGTTCGACTGCTTTGTCGCCGCGCGTTTGGCGGCGAGTAGTCGCGACGTGTAACCCGCCTCTTCGTCCGGCGCCTTGTCGCGGGCGATCGTGGGGCCGGGTTGAGCGGGCGGCTTGGGCTTCGTCGATCCCGTGGGTTGTTTGAGTTCGGCGAGCGGACTCCCCGCCGCGGACGCGTCCCCTTCGGGCGTGCGGTGGGCGGCGTAGCCTTCGCGGACCGCTTGCTTGCGGCTGTGGAGGCGCTCGAGCGTCGGCGCCGCGACTTCCTCCTTCGACCGGCGAAGGCGACTGCGGATCGCGCCCACGAACCCCAGGGGATTGATGCGGAGACGCCGCCAAGCGATGTCGCCGACGAATAGCACGCTCGCCAAGAGCACCATCAGGGGCCACGCCGCTTGCGACTGGACCACGGGCGGCTGGTCGCGGCGGAACGGGTCGAGCTCGCGGGCCGCGGCGTCGCCGGCGGC
>JBGSJY010000107.1:0-2157 GCA_041741515.1 Pirellulales bacterium
ACGGCGGGCCCGAGCCGCAGGCCCCCGCCGACCGAACGCATCTTGCCATAGAGCGTCGCGGCGGCGACGGGATTGCCAGCCTGAAGGTACGTGGCGATCTGCTCTTTGACCCCCCGTTGGGCGCCGGCCTGGCGCTGGGCCGCCTGCGTGGCGCGCTCCGCGGTGGCGGCGTTCTCCTTAGCGACCTCGGCCTTCGTCTTGGCCATGATCTTGGGCTCGGCATCACCGAAGTAGCGGCTGAAGAAGTCCCAGCCCTCGCAATCGACGACCCCGCGCTTGAGCAGCAGCACACCGAGCGGCGCCCCGATGGCGACCCCCATCAGGTGCAACAGCCCGCTGGTCATCCCCAGCTCCAGCACACCGCTCCACAACGCCGCCAACGCCAGGTCCATGCCGATGTAGAACGCCGCCACGCTGAGGACCGGGAAATCGAAGGTTCCCATCAGGAAGAAGCCTATCCAGTAGAAGACCTGGATCGAGTTCTCGGGCGCCCAGATCGCGGCGATCGCCATCAAACCGTAGATCGCCGACGACGCTCCTAGCGAGCCGCCCCCTGGGGCGCCGAGCATGACGGCCTGTTCCAGGCCCGATTGGGCCGTCGCCATCAGCAAGTAGATCGGCACGAACTTGGCGGCCCCGAGCTTCCCCTCGACCACCAAGCCGAACACCCAGAGGAAGATCATATTCCCAATCAGGTGCCCATATCCCGCGTGCATAAAGGGGGAGAGGAGCCACTGCTCGGGGTGCAGCCCTTGGCCATAGACGAGCAGCCAGGGGTAGCCGGTGACGGGGTCCATCGGCAGGACGCCGCTGTCGGCCGCCAGAAACGCCAGCACGTTGACGACGATCAGACCGACCGTCCCGGCGGGCCAGTAGTAGACAGGGGCGTCGGTGCTGTAGGGGAAGAACAAAGCAGGGCGTCAGTAGTCAGGGGTCAGAGGCTAGGGGTCGGCGGTCGGGAATCGGGGAGGGCGGTTGTGAGACCTGAGGGTTGAGACCGCTGACGCTTGTGAGGCTTGAGGGTTGGTGGGGCGACGGTGTCCGGCTTGCAGTACCAACCCTCAACCCTCACGAGCGTAAGCGCCCCCAGGACTCAAGCCTTCCCCCGTCCCCCGTCTCTCTGATCTTCAGCCCCTTTCTTCCCTCCCGGGCTCAGCCCGCCGGCCCGGACCGAGTATATTCCAGGGACCGGCCCGCCGCGCGAACCGCCAGCCCCTTGGGGGTTTCCTGCAAGTCCGGCCCCAATCTCCCCACTCCGCCCGCCGCTCGATGATGCCCAGCGACGACCAAGTTGACCCCCCCTTCGAGATCCGTGTCGCCGACCGCGTGACCCGGTTGCCGCCGTACCTGTTCGGCCGCATCAACAAGATGATCTACGACAAACGCGTCGCCGGGGACGACGTGATCGAGCTGGGCATGGGCAACCCCAGCGATCCGCCCGAGACCGAGGTCATCGAAAAGCTCGTCGAAGCGGCTCGCGACACGCGCAACCACCGCTACAGCAAGAACATCGGCATCGCCAACCTCCGCCGCGAGGTCGCCAGCAAGTACTTCAAGCGGTTCGGCGTGCGGCTCGACCCCGACCAAGAGGTCATCACCTGCCTGGGGTCGAAAGAAGGCTTCAGCCACATGATCCTGTCGCTGATGGGCCCCGGCGACACGGCGATGGTCCCGACGCCCTACTTCCCCGTGCACGTCTACGCCGTCGCGCTGGCCGGGGCGAACGTCATCCAGCTGCCGGTCACCAACTCGGACAAGTTCCTGTCGGCGATCGCCCACACCTGCGAGACGCTCTACCCGCGGCCCAAGCTGCTGCTGTTGTGCTATCCGCACAACCCGTCGAGCGTGACGGTCGAGCAGCCCTTCTTCGACGAGGTGGTGAAGCTCGCGAAGAAGTACAACGTCATGGTGATCAGCGACTTCGCGTACGCCGACGTCGCGTTCGATGGCTACAAGCCGCCAAGCTTCCTGGCGTCGCCGGGGGCGATCGACGTGGGCGTCGAGTTCACCACCATGAGTAAGGGCTACAACATGGCGGGCTGGCGGGTCGGCTTCTGTGCCGGCAACCGCCAGATGGTCAACGCCCTGGCGACCATCAAGGGCTATTACGACTACGGCATGTTCCAGGCGATCCAGATCGCCGCGATCGTCGCCCTC
>JBGSJY010000108.1:0-14091 GCA_041741515.1 Pirellulales bacterium
GCCGAGCGACGCCAAGGCGTTCGCCTGGGGGATGAACGCCGCCGCCTGGCCGCCTAGCTCGAGCCCGAGTTGCGGCGCGAGCACGCGGCGGGCCTCGGCCTGTTCATCGACGGTGCCGGTCTCGTCGACGTACTCGAAGACCGCTTGCTTGGCGCGGGCCTCGTGGACGATCCCGACCAGCGGCAGCATCTGGACCGCCGAGTAGAATCCCGGGTGCGAAAGCTTGCGGATCTCGCCGGCATGCGCAGCCTGCTCAAGCGCCAGCGCCGGCACGTCCGAATAGACGTGCACGGTGTCGGTGAACGGGTTGTACCAATCGCGGCCGAACAGACGGCCGGGGAGCACCGAGTAGCCAAGCGTGTAAGCCGCGCCAACCGTCGCTCGCCAGCCGACGCCGATGCGGTCGTTCTCGATCAATCGCTTCCATTCGCCGATGGGGTCGTATTGATTGACGCGCACCATCACCCCATCGACGTGGTGGGAGGTGAGGAACTCACTGGTTTCCTTGACGGTCTTGGCGGAGACATCGTGGTTGTCGGCCCGCGGGTCAAGCAGTAGCAGCTTGCTCGGCACCCCGATGACCCAACCGACGCCATCGACCACCCGGTTGGGCTCGCCTCGCTGGATGTCGATGTCGCCGCGGAGCGCGGCGCCGTACTCCGGCGACCCCGGCAGAACAGGAGCGTCGTCCGCCGCCTGGGTGACGCCGGCGAGGGCGAGGATCATCAACAAGCCGAGCTTCGGCATGGCTCTCAACTTCAAGGGCAGGGGGTCGGGCCTTCGCGAGCCGCAGCGGCGGCCACTGGCGACCTGTCGCGGCCATGGGTGGAGCGTAGAGACCTGACCGCCGCCGAGCCAACGGCGATCTTGCGCAGCTGTGTTGCGCATGCCACCGAGCACGAACGCTAGCTACGCAGGCGCTGCTGCGTGGACGCCAGGACCCGCTGGAGGTCCGCGACACCGGCCGGCTTGACGAGGTGCTCATCAAAGCCCGCTTCGAGGGCCCGCCGGCGGTCGTCCGCCTGCCCGTACCCGGTGAGCGCCACGAGATAAACGCCAGGGCAGGACTCAACTTCGCGGATCTGTTCGGCGAGACGGTACCCGTCCAACCCGGGCAGGCCGATGTCGAGGATCGCCAGTTGGGGGCAGTCTTGGTGGACCCGGGCCAGCGCCGCGACGCCGTCATGGGCGACTTCGACCTCGTGATCGCCGAGTTTCTCCAGCAGCTTGCTGAGCATCCACGTCGCGCCGACGTTGTCATCGACGACTAGGATTTTCAACCGCTGGTCGGCGTCTTGGGCTAGCTCGGGGGTGGGCGACTTGGCCTCCGACAATTTCTCTTCCACCAAGGGCAACTCCACCGTGAACGTCGCGCCAGCGCCGAGCCCCTCACTCGCAACCTCGACGCGTCCGCCATGCAACTCGATGAGTTGCTGCACGACCGTCAGGCCGATGCCCAGCCCGCCCTGCGAACGGTCGATCGACCGCGTCGCTTGGGTGAAAAGATCGAACACGCGTGGCAACAACTCGGCCTCGATGCCGATCCCGTTGTCTTCCACCCGGATCAACGCCTTGTCGCCCGCCACTTCGAGCGACAGCGAGATGGCCGCCCCGTGGTCGGAGTACTTCGACGCGTTGTTGAGCAGGTTGCCGATCACCTGCGAAAGCCGGACTGGATCGCCGTCGCACCAAGCCGGCTCCTCGGGCAGCTCCATTTGCAGGTTTTGGCCGCGGGCGTGGAGCGTGTGCTGCACCGATTCAACCGCCCGCGAGAGCAACAGTTTCAAATCGACCTGCGTCTTCCGCAGTTCGACCTTGCCGCGCATGATCCGCGAGACGTCGAGCAAATCATCGACGAGCCGCACAAGCTGCTCAACCTGATGCTGGATAACCTCGAGGTCCTCCGCCTCGGCGCGGCCGTCGCGGGCGATCAGGTCGAGGCCGTGACGGATCGGCGCCAGCGGGTTCCGCAGCTCGTGGGCGAGCATCGCGAGGAACTCATTCTTCCGCCCGTCGGCGTCGCGCAGCGCCTGCTCGGCCTCGCGGAGGGCGGTGACGTCGGTGTTGGTGCCGAACCATCGGAGGATCTCACCCGAGTCGTCGCGGATCGGCTGCGCTCGCGACAGGAACCAGCGGTACTCGCCGTCCTTGCCGCGGAGCGGGAAAGTGTCTTCCCACACTTCTCCCTTGGCGACGGACTTCTTGAACTTAGCGACCACCCGATCGACGCGGTCGGGATGGTGCGCCCGCATCCATCCCCATCCCTTCATGGTCTCGAAGGTCGTGCCCGTGTAGTCGTACCAGCGGCGGTTGTACCAAAAGAGCGCGCCGCTCGGGTCCGCCATCCAGGCCAGCTGCGAGATGTTGTCCGCCAGCGTGCGGAACCGCTCTTCGCTCTCGCTAATCGTCTCTTCGGCAAGGCGGCGGTCGGAGATGTCGCGGATGATATTCGACGCGCCGACGACCTTCCCGGCCTCATCGTAGAGCGGCGAAATCGTCAACGAGACGTCGATCGGCGCGCCGTCGAGGCGCTGACGCTGCGTCTCGTAGTGCCTGATCTGCTCCCCCCGCTGCAGGCGGGAGATGATCTCTCGCTCCTCCGGTAGCAGTTCCGGCGGGATGATCCGAGACACGTTCGAGCCAATCATCTCCGCGGCGCTGACGCCAAAGAGCGCCGCGGCTGCGGGGTTCCAGCTCTGGATCACGCCGTCGAGCGACTTCGTGAGGATGGCGTCGTTCGAGGACTCAACGATCGTCTGCGCGAGCCGATGATCGATCGGGTTGACCGGCATTAGTGCTCGCGGCCGCGCCGCGATCATCGCAAGGCTTCAAGGTACGGCTTTCCTCCCGGCGAGAAGCCGAGACACTGATTGTAATCCAAATGGCTCGCTGGATAGGGGTACACTGACGCAATCGGGGAAACCCGCGGCGCAGCTTCTCCTTCAAGCCGACCATCTTTAAGTCTTCAGTGGTCGATTTCAAGCCATCTGGTTAGCCATGTTCGGCGCAGCGGACCCGGCGGGCGCCGAACCGCACTCCCAAAGCAAGCCCAAACGCAAGCGCCGCTGCGGTCGGTTCGGGGACGAGGATGATCTCGCTCGTCACGGGCAGATCGATCGTCCAGATCCCGCCGATGCCGTTGAACTGCACGCCGTCGAGTTCGAAGCGTTGCCGCAGGTAGTGCAGGCCGTTCTGCGAGGTGTAGGTAAAAATGCTGCTCTGGACGGTGATCTGATTCCAGACCGTCGCTCCGGCCGTCAGCGACATCGGGATCATTGACTGCGAGACGATCGGATAGTTCGTCAGCGACGTGTGGTTGAACCCCAGGGTGTTGCCGTACGTGCCGAAGTTGGGCGGCTGCGAGAAACCGCTGAGCGTGGTGGCGGTGATCATCGACGCTGTCCCGTAGGTTGGGTCGAGCTGTCGATCCACCGTGTACTCGATCAGCGTGCCAGTGACGGTTCCCGGCGGGACTTGTACGGTCACCACCCCCGACACGGTGATGCTCCATGGCCCATTGTTAATGCCAAGCGTGCTCGAGGCGATTGTCCCCATCTGAGTGGCGGGGGGCTGAGAGAAGAATGCGTTGCCCAGGAAGTAGGCGCCGTCCGCGACGGCCGAAAACGACAAGACCAACAGAATCACCGCTACGCTGTGTTTCATGAGACAACCCCTCGAATTGGAGTGACGGCTGAAGAGGTAAGCGCGGAGCGATCGGGCGAGGGTCGGGCGGCTCCCATGGTGAAAAAGAAACGACAGCCGACCATGAATGGGCGGTTGTCAGCGCGCAAGTATCGCGCAGTGGACGAGCGATTAGCAAACCAATTCCGCGGAATCGTCACCTACGACCAGACGGGCGGGGTGGCGGAGGCGCTTCGCGCTTTCGCGAGAGCCCCCGAGAAGTGGAGACTCCGACTCTAAGGCAGAGAAACTTCCCTGACGGAGCGCCACCCAAACCCCGAAAAGTACGCTGCGCGGGCCGTCTTCAAGGAGTTTCAAGACTGACAAGAGTTCGAGCCGCTAACCGCGGTCCGCACAGCAGACTCTACGCGGGCTGACTGTGCTCGGTGACGTACCGCAGAATATCGCGGATGCTGATGACGCTGACTGGGCGGTCGCCGTCCATCACCGGCAGGTGGCGGTAGCCGCCCAGGTCCATCTTGTGCATCGCGTACGCCACCTTGTCATCCGCGGCGATGACCGCCGGGTTGGGCGTCATGTACTTCACGACGGGTTTGTCGTGCAGCTGGACGCCCTGCGGACCCAGCCGTAGCAGGGCGTCGCGCTCGCTGAAGATGCCCACCAGTGCGCCGTCAACGACGATCAGCACACAGCCGACCCCGCTGTCGACCATCGCCCGCAGGGCCTGGCCGACCGTGGCGTCGGGGCCCAGTTCGATGGGCTGATGCGACGGCAAGTCGCGCACCCGGTCCCGCAGCAGGTCCGCCTCGAGGCTGCTAGCCGGCAGACGGATGAACTGATCCGTCAGCGGCTGCTCGCAGACATCGCACTGGTCGATCCCTTCGATCAGGTCGTCGGCGCCGCAGTAGGGACAAACAAGCATGGGGAAAAAGTGGAAAGTGGAATGCGGAAAGGGGAATGACTCAGACTTTCGCCTTTCGCCTTTCCACTTTCCCCTTTCTGTATCAGCCGACGGTCCAGGTCTCGCCCGAGCCGTAGAGGCGGTCGAGGTCGCCGGGACCCTGCTCCTTGGTCGCCAGCGTGATCTGTTCGTTCACGAGCTCGTCGTAGCGCGGGGCGTCGACGCTGCGGAACACGCCGATCGGCTCGGGGAAGCCGTCCTCGTAACGCATGCGGCTGAGCAGATAGGCGAGGCTCGGTTCGGGGGCCTTCTCGTCGTGGAACAACAGGTCGTCCTCGGTGATCCCCTTGCCGAGTTGCACCACCTCGGGCTCGAGGCCATTGAGGCGGACGCCCTTGTCACGGTCCTTGCCGAAGATCAGCGGCTTGCCGTGCTCGAGCTCGAGCGTTGTGTCGGCCTTGGTGTCGCGGTCCTTGGCGTAGTCCCAGGCGCCGTCATTGAAGACGTTGCAGTTCTGGTAGACCTCGATGAACGAAGTCCCCGAGTGCGCCGCGGCGCGCTTGAGGGTCTCGCCCAGATGCTTGATGTTGGTGTCGATCGACCGAGCGACGAACGTCGCCTCGGCACCGATCGCGATCGACAGCGGGTGGAGCGGGTTGTCGATCACGCCCATCGGCGTGCTCTTGGTCCGCTGCCCCAGCCGCGACGTGGGCGAGTACTGGCCCTTGGTGAGGCCGTAGATGCGGTTGTTGAAGAGGACGATGTTGAGGTCGAGGTTCCGCCGGATGCAGTGCATCAGGTGGTTGCCGCCGATCGACAGGCCGTCGCCGTCGCCGGTGATGACCCAGACCATCAGGTCGGGGCGCACCGTTTTGAGGCCCGTCGCCACGGCGGTCGCCCGGCCATGGATCGTGTGCAGGCCGTACGTGTTCATATAGTACGGGAAGCGGCTGGAGCAGCCGATGCCGGAGATGAACACGATCTTCTCGCGGGGGACGCCCAGCGTGGGCATCACCTTCTTCATCTGCGCGAGGATCGAATAGTCACCGCAACCGGGACACCAACGGACGTCCTGATCGCTGGCGAAGTCTTTGTCGGTGAGGACGGGGAGCTGGAGTTCTACGGACATGGTCGGACTCTAGGTGAAAGCGAATCTTGTCGATCGCTAGACGCTTCGGCGGGGCGTGATTGAATTGGCGCCAAAAAAAGGGCGCGATCTCTTACTTGGTACAAAAATAAATGTCGCCGGCCAAGTCGTTCGAGAGGCCGAAGCGAGCGATGTCCTTCTGAGGAACGATGTCGCTTGGGCTGCTGCGTTGGACTTGAAAGCCCCCCTCCTTCAGGCGGTCTTCATAGTCGGGACCGTAGCGACGGACGTGATCGTATTGGCCGAACAACCGTTCGCGCTCGGCGGGGTCTTCGATTGTCGGATCCTCGAACGTCTTGTCGGCGGTAACGGGGACATTGAGCATGGCCCAACCGCCCGGTTTGAGGACGCGGTAAAACTCTCGGATGGCCAAGCGGTCATCTGGGACGTGCTCCAGAACGTGGCTGCAGTAGATGACGTCGAAGGAATCGTCCGGATGGTGGATGTCGGTGATGTCAAGCTTCTCCATGACGCGATCGTCCATCAGATCGCCTGAGAGGTAACCGTCTCCCACCGCATCGCGAAACAGAGCCTCGATCTTATTCT
Organism: Pirellulales bacterium; assembly: GCA_041741515.1. Taxonomy (GTDB): domain Bacteria; phylum Planctomycetota; class Planctomycetia; order Pirellulales; family Lacipirellulaceae; genus Botrimarina. The sequence goes on from JBGSJY010000108.1 coordinate 6,237, forward strand.
CGGGCGCGACATGCAATAATCGCTTCGGGGCGCCGTCGAAGAGATTCGTCTTCTCGCGGAAGTAAATTATCGCAAGGCGGTGCCGCTCAAGCGAGCCGCACCAGGGGCACATCGCGTCGTCTCGCCGGGCCCCCCCTGCCACGGAGCCGAACGGGCGGAATTTACGCGTACCCTTCTCGCACACGGGGCACCATCGATTCGAGCCCGAATAGAGGACCGCCTTGGCTATCGGTACCAGCGCCGACCGCACGATAGAGGGCATTCTCACGATCCCACCACCTCGCCAATCTTCTCCACCAGCTCCGCCACCGTGAACGGGCGGCCCTGCATCTTGTTGAAGCCGATGACGTCGACCAGGTACTTGTCGCGCACCATCGTACGGAGCTGGCCCGAGTTCAGTTCGGGCATCAGCACCCGCTTGTAACGCCCCATCAGCTCGTCGAGGTTCTTGGGCAGCGGGTTGATGTAGCGCAGGTGGGCATGGGCGACGCTCTTGCCGTGCTTGCGCGCCAGGCGCGTGGCCGACAGGCACGAGCCGTAGGTGCCGCCCCAGCTCATCACCAAGAGGTCGCCCTCTTCGGGGCCGTCGACCTGCTGGTCCGGGATGTCGTCGGCGATGTTCGCGACCTTGGCGGCGCGGGTGTCGATCATGTGCTGGTGGTTGGCCGCATCGTAGCTGACGTTGCCGGTGCGGTCTTGCTTCTCAAGGCCCCCTAAGCGGTGCTCCAGGCCCGGCGTGCCGGGGACCGCCCACGGCCGCGCGAGGCGCTCGTCGCGGGTGTAGGGGAGGAACTTCTCCGAGCCGTCGGTCCCTTCGGGGTGCGTGACGGGGATCTTCGGCAGGTCGGCGAAGTTGGGAATCCGCCACGGCTCCGAGCCGTTGGCGATGTAACCGTCGGTGAGCAGCATGACGGGCGTCATGTAGCGGACCGCCAGGCGCCACGCCTCTTGGGCTACATAGAAGCAGTCCCCCGGCGAGCGGGCCGCGATCACCGGCATCGGGCACTCGCCGTTGCGGCCGTAGACCGCTTGGTAGAGGTCCGACTGCTCGGTCTTGGTGGGCAGACCCGTCGAAGGGCCGCCACGCTGAACGTTGATGATGACCATCGGCAACTCCATGATCACCGCCAGGCCGAACGCCTCGCCCTTCAGCGCGATGCCCGGGCCGCTGCTGGCGGTCACCGCCATCGAGCCGCCGAACGCTGCGCCGATCGTCGCGGTCATCGCGGCGATCTCGTCCTCGGCCTGGAACGTGACGATGTCGAAGTTCTTGTGCCGGCACAGCTCGTGGAGGATGTCGCTCGCCGGCGTGATCGGGTACGCGCCGAGGAACAGCCGCTTCTGGGACAGCTTCGCGGCGGTCATCAGGCCCCACGACAGCGCCGTGTTGCCCATGATGCTACGGTACTTGCCCGGCTTTAGTTCCGCCTTGGGGACGTGGAACTGCGTGGCGAACGCCTCGACCGTCTCGCCGTAGTTGTAGCCCGCCATCAGCGCGGCGCGGTTCGCGCCGGCGATCTCGGGCTTCTTGCCGAACTTCGCCTCGATGAACCGCAGCGTCGGCTCGAGCGGGCGCCCGTAGACCCAGAAGATCAGGCCCATCGCGAAGAAGTTGCGGCAACGGTCGGCCTCTTTGACCCCCATCCCGAACTCCTTGACGGCGTCACGGGTGATCTTGGTCATGTCAACCTTGTAGACCTTGTACTTCTGCTCCAGCTGGTGGAGAGCCACTTCCTCGATCGGGTTCCCTTCGAGGCCGGCGAGCTCGAGGCCCTTCTTGTCGAAGGCGCTCTCGTTGACGATCAGGATGCCGCCGTCGCGGAGGTCGCCGATGTTGGTGACGAACGCCGCGGGGTTCATCGCCACCAGCGCGTCGACGACGTCGCCGGGCGTGTAGATCTCGCTGCTGGAGAAGTGGACCTGAAAGCCCGAGACGCCCGCCTTGGTGCCGCGCGGGGCGCGGATCTCGGCCGGGAAGTCGGGGAAGGTCGCCACGTCGTTGCCCACCAGGGCCGACGTAGTGGTGAACTGCGTGCCGGCGAGCTGCATGCCGTCGCCCGAGTCGCCGCAGAAACGGACGGTGGCTTCGACGAGTTCTTCGACGGGCTTCTCAGCAACGGTAGACATGATGGATGATCAACAGAAACAAGGTGAAGTCAACGTATCGAGGCGACCTACGCGCCTTCGCGTTCCGCGGTCGCCCGCGATGACTTCGGAGAAAGGTTGTAAATCGTGTTCGGAAAGTGCTCGACCAGGTACCGCATGATGCCCCGGACATCGACCATGCCGGTCGCCTCGGTGGGGCGGATCGAGCTGACGATCGGCAGGTGTCGATAGCCCCCGGCCGCCATGCGGCTGATCGCCTCGCCCACGGTGTCGTGGTCGGTGACCGTGACCGGCTTGCCGGACATCACGGCGCTGACGGGCTGCGACAGGTCGGCCTTGTCGGCGAGCAAGCGGAGCACATTGCGCTCGGTGAAAACGCCTACCAGCCGGTCTTCCTCGCACACCAGAACGGCGGCGACCTTCTGCGTTTGCATCAGGACGATCACGTCCTTGACCGTCATCGCACGTTCAACCGCTACCGGCCCTTCGGGATAAACCGACCGGATGGTCTCCGATTGCAGACTCAGCTTGAAGTCCACGGTGGGCTACAGCAAAAGCGTCAAGCGGCAGGCGGTAGCCCGTCGTCGGCGACAGAGGGTTTGGGAAGCGGGGGTCGGGAAGCGGGGAGCTAAGACGCGGTCTCTCGGGAAGCGGTTCCGGGGCGTTTCTCGGCTCTGCGGCCGACCGGAATTGGCCAAAAGTTGGAATGGGGGGGCCTCGACAGACCCCTCAACTCAGGCTTCCGCCTCAACTCGAGCTTTCGGTAGAGCCAACGACCACGGCAGATTGCCGGTTAGGCTGGCGTTAACGTCCAAAGATACCAGCCCGGGCAGCGCTGGTGAACCGCAGTAAAGGCAGAAAACCATCGTATTTACGCAGCAATCGTCCGCCTGTCGTGGCATTGCTCAGGCGAATGCCAGCCGAGATGACGGCCCTTCAGCCGGACAGCCCTTCAAGCGGCCGGTTAGTCGAACTCCGGCGCTGCTGGCGGCTTCTCGTAGAACTTGCTGAGGTCGAACCCGCCCCGCTGCTCTTCTTCGAGGAGCTTGACCCGTTTCTCCAGTTGCTCCATCCGCCTGGCCATAGCCGGGATCGGGTTGTCGTCCTTGGTAGCGCGGTGCGTCCGCGGCGGCTCGGGGTAGCCGAGCTGGCGGTGCAGCGAGTTGAACAGGTACAGCGGGTCTTTCTTGCGATTCGCCAGCGCGATCCGCCCTTCCTGGTCGCCGAACAGCGGGTTGGCGCTGGCTCCGCCCCGTTTGGCCGCGTGCTCGCTCTGCACGTAAATCAGGTCGGCGATGTCGATAATCCCGACCTGGTGGCGAATCCCTAGGATCCAGGCCCGCCACTCGGGCGGGTAAGACGGGTCGCCCGAAACGGCCGTGAGTCCCTTGTCGTAGCCCAGCCGGTTCCGGCAGAGGACTTCGAACTGGTACAGGAACAGCCCCTGGAGGGTCGGCGCCCGCTTGGAGCCCGCGTAGGTTCCCGAGCGGTACTGCGCCTCGCGGGCCAGCACGTCGAGGCCGACCCGCAAGTCGAACCGCCCCCGCTCGTTCTCTCCCTCGCCGACGATGTAGGCCTGCAGAGGCGTGAAGTAGTGGCTCAGCTTGGTCATCGCCGTCGCCATGACGCCCGCGTGCTTCAATTCCGACAATAAGTAGTCGATCGCCATCGGCAGCTTCGTGGTGGCGAGCACCTCCTCGCGGGCCGAGGCCAGCACTTCCTGGGCGGGGGCGTTTTCCGCAAGCCGCTCGGCCAGCATCCCAAAGAAATGGGCCTGCTCGATGTACTCCTCGACTCCAAGAGGAGCGACGGGATTCGTCAAATCCGACTCTGCCATCGTTTGCGCATTAGCCGTGGGCGGCAGCCCCCGGCCCTTCGGAGGGTTTGCCGCGGGCTGCCGCCGGCGGCTGGGGTCAGAAGGCCCCCGACGCCTATACTACGGCATTGCGCTGGTTTTCTTTAGCCGTCCGTGCTAACTCGCCGTCCGCCAAACCGAGTCTCCCGTGTCGCACCGTTTCTCTACTATCGAACAAGCCGTCGAAGCGATCGCCGCCGGCCGGGTGGTCATCGTCGTCGACGCCGAGGACCGTGAGAACGAGGGCGATTTCATCGCCGCCGGCGAGAAGGCGACCGCCGAAACGGTCAACTTCATGATCACCCACGGCCGCGGCCAGCTCTGCACGCCGATCCTGCCCGACGTCGCCCAGCGGCTCCGCCTCCCCTTGATGGTGGACGACGAACTGAACACGGCCCCTCTGCGGACCAACTACACCGTTTCGGTCGATCACTTCACGGCCAAGACCGGCATCACGGCCGAGGAGCGGGCGACCGTCGTCCGCGCCCTGTGCGACGACCACGCCAAGCCGACCGACTTCGTCCGGCCCGGGCACATGTTCCCGCTGATCGCCAAAGAGGGGGGCGTCCTCCGCCGCGCCGGCCACACCGAGGCGGCCGTGGATCTGGCGCGGATGGCGGGGCTCAAACCGGCCGGCCTGCTGTGCGAGATCCTCAACGACACGGGCGACCGCGCCGGACGCGACGAGATGCACGCCCTGGCCGACCGGTTCGACCTGCCGATCATCACCATCGAAGACCTTATCGCCTACCGCCGCGTGCGGGAGAAGCTCGTTGAGCGCGCCGCCGAGGCCGCGCTCCCCACCCGACACGGCGTCGCCAAGATCATCGTCTACAGCGTCAAGTACGAGGCCATGGAGCCCGTGGCGATCGTCTTCGGCGACACCACCGCGGCGGGCGCCCCGCTGGTGCGGCTACACAGCAGTTGCTTCACCGGCGACGTGCTCGGCTCGCTGCGCTGCGACTGCGGCGACCAATTGCAGATGGCCCTCTCCCAGATTGGAGCCGACGGCGTCGGAGCGATCGTCTACCTCCCCCAGGAAGGCCGCGGCATCGGCCTGGCGGCGAAGATCAAGGCCTACGCCCTGCAGGACGAGGGACTCGACACGGTCGAGGCGAATCTGGCGTTGGGCTTCAAGGTCGACTCGCGCGACTACGGCGTAGGCATCCAGATCCTTAAGGACCTCGGCATGTCGAAGATCCGCCTGCTGACGAACAACCCCAAGAAGCTCGACGCGGTGGTCTACGGCGGCTTCGATCTGGAAGTCGTCGATCAAGTCCCGCTCGCTGCGCCGGTGAACGACACGAACGCGTCGTACCTGGCTACGAAGCGAGACAAGATGGGCCACACGCTGCCGCAATGAGGGGAGACAACGCGAGTCGCATCGTGTCGATCCGGAGGAATGCCCATGCTTGAGCTACACGCCAACGTCTACGCACTTCCCCCTAACGCGTGCGGAGGCCCCGTCGTTTCGCTTCGAGGGGTCGATCTCCCCACGTTCCTCAGCGAAGCGGGCGGCCCGCCCGCGTTCTTGGCGACGCTTCCCGTCGGTTTCGAAGAGATGCAGGCCGCGCTGCTGAAGCTCGAGCGTAGCGACTGCGAGCCCGACGGCTTCTTCCTGATTACGGGCCATGAGGACGGCGTCTTTTGGCGCCTCAACGGCCACATGCACGAGTACGACGGACGCATGCACCGCGTCGAGCTGCACGGCGAATGCCCCGCCACGACGCTCGATAGCGTGCTCCGCACATTGGGCTGGCCCGACGCGGAACTCGCGTTCGAGCTGGTGAAGGAGGGGGTGACGCTGCGTGAAGGGGAGTTTCGCCAGTACTGCGAAAGCAATAACCAAAGCGAGAGCCGCGTCGTCCCCGACCGCGGCGCGTAACGCAGCTTTCACCACTGATACCCCACCCGCAACCCCACCCCATCCACGTAGATCGGGGCCATGATATTCGGCTCCCACCACTGCGAGTCGAACGTCACCCGCCCGAGGAAGTCGCCCCGGCCCCATTGGCGCCGCATCTCGAGGCCGAAGCCCGCCTCGAGGATCGACATCGTCCCGTCGGCCACCGTCGCGCCGGCGGCGTTCTCGACGTTGCCGCCCATCAACGACGCCCGGCCGTAGCCTATCGCCGCGAACGTCGTCTTCGATGACCTCCAGATCGGCCGGTCGAGCAGCGCCGAGACGCCCGCCCCGCCGGTGTTCACCTGCAGCTCGGGGGTGGGCCCGATGCGGTACATCAGCGAGGCAGCCCGCGGTCCGACGCCGAACACTAGACTGCTGTCGCCGATCCAGAATCGCTGGGTGAGGTCGAAGTCGAACTGGAACATCTCGATCTCGCCATCAACGAGCGTCGGAGTCGCACTGGAGTCGATGAACTTCAAGTCGCTGAAGGCGATGCCGCCGATCCGCATCTCGATGCCATTGCCGTCGTACGCCTCGTGCCGGAGGGTGAACCGGGGGCCGACGCCTCCGTCAGAACTTTCGTTGGAGTGAACGATCGTCGCGTCCCCGCCGGCCCAGATCGGCCGGTACAAGAGCAGGTCGAATGCCGCGGCCCAGCCCGCGAACTGCGCCTGTCGGCAAGCGATGCACGGTGTTTCGCAGTGCCCCTCGCTGGGGCAGCGGTAGCCGGCCGGAACCACCAGCCCATTCGCGAAAAGCTGCTGATCAACCACCACCCGGTCGGGCTGCGACGCGTAGGGCGCGGTCAGGGGGTCGGCGGGCTGGATCGCGCCGGGGGGCACGATCAACATGCCGTCTTCCGAGACGGCCGCGCCTGATTCGAGCGGGTACGCGCTTTCGTACGCAAAGACGCTAGCGGCCGCGCCCAACAGGGCGGCGGCGAAGGCGAACGAGCCAACGCGACGGACGATCGACATCAGGCAACGACTCGGCTAGCGACAGACGGCCCCCCCGACCGTCGCGAGTCGTAGCAAGTCGACGCCGGCGCCGCGAGAGAGGTTCGCCGTCTGCTAGCATCTCACTCGAAATCTCTTTCCATACGCCTTCCTAGCCGTTCACGGAATTCCCACGAATCGTCACCACGACGGACACGGCGAGCACGACGGCCGGCCTACTGTCACGGCGACGCCTCGGCGAGCAGGCCGTCGTGTCCTTCGTGCCCGTCGTGGTAAATCCTTCAACACCCGTTGCATCCGACGCGGCCCTAAGCATTCGCCGCTTTGAACGCCGGGCCTCAGCGACGCGTCCGGCAAAAAATACACGGGCCGCGGTGCCGTATTCGTCCGAGTGGCGCCGCGACCCGTGGGGAGAGTGTCTTACTTGGTCGCCGAGACGCTCAGCGTCGCGACGCTATCCTCGGTCTCCGCTTCCGCCTGCGATTTCGCCAGCGCCTCGGAGCGCCGCTGGCCAAGCTCACGCAGCACCATCCGCAGCTCGGCGCCGGCGAGAGTCTTCACGGTCGCTTGGTCGATCAGCGGATTGACCATCGACGCCAGACGCTCAAGCGACGGGCCGAGCAGCGTCAGGTCGGCCATGAGCCTCTGGGCCCGCTCGAACACGGCCCGCGCCTGCTGCAGGTCGTTTTGCAGGCCGACGATGAGGTCGAAGGTCTCGAACGCGGCGGGGAGGTCGTCGGTCTTCGCGATCACGGCGTCCTTTAGGCGGATCAGCTCGTCGAGCCGCAACTGCGACGCCCCGACCGCCAGCAGCGGCGTATTCAAGCGCGACTCCAGCCGCAACAGACCCTCCAGCGCGACGTTGGCCGAGGCGACACCCGCCGACCGCGACGCGAGCGTCTGCTGCACCGCGACCAGCTTATCCACCCGTCGCAGCGACTCGTCGGTGATCTCCTGGGCTGCGCCGAGCCGCGTCGAAAGCCGCTCGACGTCGGCCACCGCCGGGGCGATCCGCCCGGCGCGGTCGATCGC
>JBGSJY010000109.1:0-3945 GCA_041741515.1 Pirellulales bacterium
GACCTGCGGGCGCAGGCCGCCGCGGTGGAGGCGGAGCTCGCCGGCGTCGAGGCCCGCTCACCCGTGGTTGCGGACGCTTACCGCCAACGGCTGCAGGAACGCGTCGGCCAAGCGATCGAGAAGGTCGGCGTCACGCTCGAGCCGTCGGACCTGGTGCGGGAGGTCGCCCTGTTCGTGGACCGCAGCGATATCTCCGAAGAGATCGTCCGCTTGCGGAGCCACCTCGTGCAGTTCGAGGCCGCCGTCGCCGAGGCGGCCAAAGCCAAGGAAGGCGTGGGCCGGAAGCTGGAGTTCATCACCCAGGAGATGGGGCGCGAGGTGAACACCATCGGCTCGAAGGCGAACGACTCGGAGATCTCGGCGCGGGTCGTGGAGATGAAGACCTCCCTCGAGCGTGTCCGCGAGCAAGTGCAGAACGTGGAGTGAAGGGGGCTGTCGGCCGTCGGCTTTCGGCTCTCGGCTAAAGTCTGGAGCAACCCTATGGCAGTGAAGCCGACAGCCGACAGCCGACAGCCCACAGCCGTCCCCCTGGGCCGCCTCGTCGTCCTTTCCGGCCCCTCGGGCGTCGGCAAGAGCACGATCGTCCGCAAGCTGCTGCGGATGACGGGCGACCGAATGCGGCTGAGCGTCTCGGCGACGACCCGGCCGCCTCGGCCGGGCGAGATGGACGGCCGTGAGTACCACTTCCTGAGCCACGAGGAGTTCGCCCGGCGGCGCGAGGCGGGTGAGTTTCTCGAGTCGGTCGAGGTTTTCGGCCGCGGTCAGTGGTACGGCACGCCGCTTGCTGAGGTGACTCCTAGCCTTCAAAAGGGGCAGTGGGTACTCTTAGAGATCGATGTGGACGGGGCCGAGCGGGTGCTGGCGGCCTATCCCGAGGCGATCAGCGTGTTCATGACGGCGGCGTCGGCGAAGGCCGACGCCCTCCGCGTGCTCCGCCAACGGCTCGAGTCGCGTGGCACCGAGGACCCGATTTCGGTGGCGAGGCGGCTTGAGGTCGCCGAGCACGAACTCGACCGGGCGCCGAATTACCAACACCTGGTCGTCAACGAGGGCCTCGACGACGCGATCGACCATATCTACGACCTGCTGATCGAAGCGGGGCTGCCCAGAGAGTGAAGCTCTCAGAGCTTGATGGAAACCTAACCGCCGTCACAGACGGCGACTCGCTGAAGAGAATACTGCCCACTGCCCACGGCCCACTGCCCTCTGCCCACTGCCCATGATTGAAGCGCTCAAAGAATAAGAGATCGTCAACAAGGTTGGCGGACGTTTCAAGCTCTCCACGCTGATCCAAAAGCGGCTGGTGGCCCTCAACGGCGGCGCCCGGCCGCTGGTGCATGTTGACACGCACGACAAGATGGAGATCGTTGTCCAAGAGATCCTCCAGGACAAAATCTACCTCGACGCCGCCAGCGAAGTGAGAGTCACCGGCGACCACCCCAGCAGCGGCGGCTCGATCGACTTCGACTTCGACAGTATCTAGTGTAAGGCTTGGGGCGTGAGGCTTGAGGGATCAGGCGCGACGCGCCAGCCCTCACGACTCAAGTCTCAAGCCTCACCGCTCCGATGGCAGAACTCCTCCTCGGCGTCGCTGGCGGGGTCGCGGCTTACAAGGCCGCGTACCTCACGAGCCGGCTCGCGCAGGCGGGGCATGGCGTGACGGTCGTGCTGACGTCGGCGGCCCAAAAATTTGTCGGCGAGGCGACCTTCTCCGCCCTCTCGGGACGGCGCGTGCTGACCGACTCGTTCGACCTCGGCGAGCACCCGCTGGGGCCCCACATCGAGTTGGCGCGCCGGGCGGACCTGCTGGCCGTGGTCCCCGCCACGGCCGATCTGATGGCCAAGGCGGCCCATGGCTTGGCGGACGACCTGCTGAGCACGCTGCTGCTGTCGTTCCCGGGCCCCGTGCTCTACGCCCCCGCGATGAACACCGAGATGTGGGGAAAGCCGGCCGTGCAGCGGAACGTCGCCCAGCTCCGCGAGGACGGGGCCTTCTTCGCTGACCCCGGCGAGGGATGGCTGAGCTGCCGCGACCGGGGCGCCGGGCGGATGGCCGAGCCCGACGAGATCGCCGACCGGATCGCTGCAATCCTCGCGAGCCTCGCATCCTGACGCGCAGGAGCGAACCTTGCGGCAGGTTCAGCCCTCCACGGGTCTAGACGGCGTCCGCCGCTGACGACATACTTTTGAGTCTGGCTTTTAAGCCTTGCCGATCCCCTGTAGCTCAGTCGGTAGAGCAAGCGGCTGTTAACCGCTGGGTCGTAGGTTCGAGTCCTACCGGGGGAGCTTGCCCATTCTTGCGGGCTTTTGAGAGACACGCACCGACCGTCGCCCCCGTGGCGGCGGTCGGTTTTTTTATGGGTCAGGTGCTTCTCTTATCGCAACGTGTTTTCATGTCTCAACAGGCGAGGCAGGTCGGTCATGAGGAAGCTGCGTCACGGCGCCACGCCGGGTCCGTACATCGCCTCGGTTTCGGTCGATCGGACGCGTATAACCGACCCGGATCATTACGCCTTTAATCTCCCCGCGATCCGCAACCTGGGTAGTATTGACCTTCACCCGAAGGTCACCTTCTTCGTCGGCGAGAACGGCTCGGGCAAGTCAACGCTCTTGGAGGCGATCGCCGTGGCCAATGGGCTCAATCCCGAAGGGGGGAGCCGCAACCTGCAGTTCGGTACACGCGAGAGCCATTCGCAGCTCTACCGCACCTTGCGGTTCCGTCGGCATCACGCGTTGATCCCCGACGCTTGGTTCCTTCGGGCCGAGAGCCTCTTCAACGTCGCCACCGAGATCGAGCGCCTCGGCGTGCTCGGGTACTACGGCGACCGCTCGCTGCACGAACAGTCGCACGGCGAGGCGTTTATGGGGTTGGTGGAGAACCGCTTTGGTCAGGGACTTTACTTCCTCGACGAGCCCGAGGCGGCGTTGTCGCCGCAGCGTCAGCTGGCCTTCCTGGTGCTGCTGCACGGGCTACTACAGCGCGACGCGCAGTTGGTGATTGCGACCCACTCGCCGATCTTGATGAGTTACCCCGACGCGCTGATCTATTCGTTCAGCGAGCGGGGCGTCGAACCAGTCGCCTACGAGGACACCGAGCATTACCGCGTGACCAAAACGTTCCTTGAATCGCCCCAGCGGATGCTACGCCAACTGCTAGGCCAGAATGAGTAGGCAAGACGCGTCAAGCTGAGGAGCTGAGCCGACCGTCAGAGTCGATCGAGCGTCGCGTCGCCCGGTCGCTCGGCGAAGCCTGGCAATGGGAGGCGCTCGGATGCGCCTTCAGGGGTGGGGAGCTGCATCGGCGCGGGGGCCGAGCCTTTCAGGACGATCCACTCTTCCCGCTGAAACACTTCGGCCGGGGCGGGGATGGCTGCCGTGGCGGCGGGTCGTTTGGCAGGGGTCGACTCGACGATATCGTCGGAACGGACCCCTCGGATCACGGCGACGCCGATCGCAAGCACCGCGATGGTGACGGCTGAGAGCGCGGCGCCCGCGCGCCCCGAATCGGTGGCGTACCAGGGGCGGGCGGATCGAGGGGTGAGCGAGACGTTGGGCGGCATAGCGGGACGCTTTTCGCAGCCGGCCCGCGTCGCGTCAACGGCGAATCGTCGAAGACAAGATCCAATGACCAAGCCCCAATGACCAATGAGGAACCGCCGCTCCGCAAGCGTTGGTCGTTGGGGCTTGGTCATTCGTCGGCGTCAGCTTACTCGTTCGGCGACGCGTAGCTTCGCGCTCCGGGATCGGGGGTTCGACGCTACCTCTTCGTCGGTGGGTCGAAGGGGTTTGCTGGTGAGGACCTTCAGGCGGTCGTCGGCGCGGAAGGCTTCTTTGACCATCCGGTCTTCGAGCGAGTGGAAGCTGATGATCACCAGCCGCCCGCCCGGCGCCAGCAACGCCGGCAGCCGTCGCAACGCGACCTCGAGCTGGTCCAGCTCTTCGTTG
>JBGSJY010000110.1:0-9420 GCA_041741515.1 Pirellulales bacterium
GGCCGGATGCCGGGCAATGTGGCGACGCTGCTGACGCTTGCCGGCATCGGCCGGTACACGGCGGGGGCGATCGTCTCGATCGCGTACGACAAGCCGGCGCCGATTCTCGAAGCCAACACGATCCGGCTGCTCACCCGGCTCATCGCGTACGACGGGGAGCCAACCAGCACGGCGGGCCAGCGGCGCCTGTGGGCCGTCGCCGAAGAGTTGCTCCCCGCCAAAGGCTGTGCGGCCTTCAACCAAGCGCTGATGGAGCTGGGCGCCCTGGTCTGCACGCCAGTCGCGCCCCAATGCGAGGCCTGCCCCGTCGAGAAGCTGTGCCGCGCGCGGGCCGAGGGTTCGGTCGGGCGGCTGGGTCCGACGACGAAGAAGCTCAATTTCTCTGACCTCCGCGAGGCGGCTCTCGTCGTCCGCAAAGGCCCCACGGTCCTCGTAAGACAGTGCGGTGACGGCGAACGCTGGGCAGGCCTCTGGGACTTCCCACGATTCGCCATCGAAGCCGAGGGGCCGCTCTTCGCCCTCCACGAGTTACGCGACAAGGTGCTCGCTCAGACAGGGATCGCTTGCCATCCCGGCCCGTTGATCACGACGATCAAGCACGGCGTGACAAGGTTCCGCATTACGCTGGAGTGCTACGAGGCGACCCACACCAGCGGACGCCTCCGCGGCGCCGCCAAGTGGGTAAAGCCCGCCAACCTCAGCGACATGCCGCTAAGCGTGACCGGCCGCAAATTAGCGAAGCTGATTTGTTAAAGAAGGATTTAACCACGACGGGCACGACGACCACGACGAGCGAAGTGGCGGTGACAATCAATCCTTTACCTGGAGAGATATAGTAGCCGTAGGACATACCGCTGGTGACGGGCCGTCGTGTTCGTCGTGCCCGTCGTGGTGAACAACTACGCGGCGAGGCGGGCCGTCTGCTGGGCGGGTTCGGTGACATGAATCTGCATCTGCGGGAAGGGGATGCCGACACCGGCCGCGTCGAGTTGCATCTTGACCGAGCGGATCAGGGCTTGCTTGACGACGGCGAAGTCCTTCGTGGGCGCCCAGCCCCGCACGCTCCAGTTGACGCTCGAATCGCCCAGCCCCAGCAGCACGACCGCCGGCTCGGGCTGGCTGAGCACCCCCGCGGCGGTCGCCAGCGCGCGTTCGAGGGCGGCCCGCGTCACGTCGATGTCGGCCCGGTACTCGGCGCCGACCTCGATATCGACGCGGCGGTACGGGTGGTAGGTGACATTTTCAATCGTCGCCCCGAAGACCGATCCGTTCGGGAGGATGATGCGGCGGTTGTCGAACGTGTCGAGCGACGTGGTGAACAGCTCGATCTCGTCCACCTTGCCGAGCTGGCCGCCGATATTGACGACGTCGCCGACCTTGAACGGCCGGAAGAGCAGCAGCATAGCGCCCGCGGCGAAGTTGGAGAGGGTCCCCTGCAGCGCTAGGCCGATCGCGAAGCCCGTGGCGCCGAGCACCGCGGCGAACGTGGTCATCTCCACGCCGAAGTAGCCCAGACAGTTCAGGCCGGCCAGGAGCAGCACGCTCCAGCGGGCCATCTTCGCCAGGAACTTTGAGAGCGTCGGGTCGAACTTCATCCGTGTCAGGCTTGCCCGCACGGCGGCGGAAGCCCAGCCGGCAAGCGTCAACGCAACGAACAAGATCACCAGCACCAGCGCGACGCGCATCCCGCCCTGGACAGTGAGGAGCTGCCAGTCGGCGGGAGTGATGCCGCTCCACTGTCCGGCCATCAGTTGGTCGATGAGGAGCTCGAACCGCTCTCCCGTCGACAGAGGGGGGACCTGGGGGACCGACTCGGCGGGGAGACTCATCGGACGTGCCTGCAAGGATCGGGGGTGAGAAAACGATGGTGAGAAAGCGATCCAGTGCGGCTGATACCAAACCGCCGGGCGGCGACGCAACAGCGACGCGTTCGGGCGAGCTCTCTTGCGGCGTTGCAAAAGCCCCCCTAGCCTCCGTGCGTCATGCCCCCCCTTCTCCGCTATCGCCGCTGGCTAGCGATGCTTGCGATCGCCGCTGCGCTCGTGGGGTGTCAGACGGTAGAGAAGCGGGCGGCGCCGTCCAATCACCGCAACTGGGCGCCCGACCAAGCCGTCCTGCCGACGGCGAAGATCGACGGCAACCGTCTGGCGATCAAGAACGTCCGCTACTGCAAGCACCTCGGGCCGGGCGAGTACGTCGTCGACCACGACAATCGCACCTACGACCTGCGGCAGCTCCGCGGCGTGGACTTCATCAACATGCCCTTCGGCCCCGTGCCGGCGCTGGCGCACACGATGGTAAGCTTCGAGTTCGCCCCGAGCCCGCCGCGGAAGGACCCGGAATACCTGTCGGTCAGCGTCGAGGTCCGCAAGGAGGTCGGCGAGGAGAAGTTCAACCCCGCGCTGGGTCTCGCCCAACAGTACGAGATCATGTACGTCGTCGCCGACGAGCGCGATCTGCTCTATCGGCAAGCGGTTACGAACGACGGCCCCGTTTATCTCTATCGGACCACCGCCACGTCCGAGGCGGCGCGCGACATGCTCGTCGATATGCTCCACCGGGCGAATAAGCTTGCCGAGAAGCCGGAGTTCTACAACCTGCTCACCAACAACTGCACGACGAACATCGTCGATCACGTCAACCACATCCGCCCGCACCGGATCGTCTACGACGTCGGCGTGCTGCTCCCCGGCCTCTCGGCAGCGACGGCCTACAAAGAGGGTCTCCTGGTCACGCAAGACACATCGTTCGAACAGTTGCAGGCCCAGTCGCTCATCAACACCCGCGCCCGGGTGGCCGCCAACGACCCGTCGATCGATTTCAGCCAAGCGATCCGGCGCTAGCGACTCAATCGGGCGCGGGAGCGACAGCTTGCCGCGGGGCGCTTTTTGGTTGACTTGGGGGCGCCCATCCGACCTACAATTAGGTGTAGGGCCACGCGGGACGTGGCGGCGGTCGCCGACGGTTGGCGTGGCCGTGGAGGGCCCTGATCATGAAGCTCCAAACTTTCTCGACGCACGCGGTTTCGCTGCTGAGTCACGGCGCAGCCGCCGGTCTGGCGGTGGTCGCGGCCGGTGTGTACTTCGACTCGTCCACGGTGGTGGTCGTCGGTCTGCTGGCGATGATTCTCTCCGTCTACGCGGCGATCATGTCCGGCGAGCGCGCAATCTGAACGAAGCGACTACGCAAAATACGGGCGAGCCATCGCAACGCCGGCGAGCCGGCGACGCTAATCGTTGGTGTTGAGCTGGCGTCGGCCCCACACCGACGACTAATGTCGCCGGCTCGCCGTCACTTTCACGGCACAACGTCACGGCAGGATGACGTTCTCGGGCATTTCAGCAAAACGGTGTGGCTTGCAACGGTCGCCAAGGTCCACGGTTTGATCCACCACCTGAGTGGTCCCCGCGCGGATGAAACGCACCGTTGTTAATCCGTAATGCCGCTCGAACTGAGGCAGCATCCAGTAGCAGCCCTCTTGGTTGGGCCAGCGGCCGGTGTCGATCTTCGTCCCGTCGAGTCGCGTGATGACGTCGCCGACCTTGAGGCCGAGCCGCTTCAAAGGCGAGTCTTCCTCGACTTTAACGATCCGCGCGCCGGCGAATCCGAGCCCTTGGAACTGCGGCAGCACCAAGGCTTCGTCGAGGTGGAAGCTCGCTCGCCAGCGCTGCGAGACGTACACCTCACCGCGCTTTAGCCGAGCGAGCGCCGCGTCGCGGGCCTCGACCGAGTTGATGGGCAAGCCGTATTGCGGTGCGGACGCCGTTGGCTGGGCCGACGCGACCGCGGCGGAGAGTGCGAAGGCGGCTACCGCTAGCAAGGATTTCATGACACAGGCTCCGAGGGGCAAGACTGAGCGGACCTCAGCAGCCTAGCGAGCCGCGACGCTGCGGGGAATAACCAATGTCCAAGCCCCAATGACCAGTGCCCAGTGCCTCGATGATCTATGGAAGGGGACAGGGGTCAGCAGTCAGGGATCAGGTATCAGAAGGTAAGCGCCAAAGGCGCCTTCACTCGATGCCTCGACCGATGCACCCGGAGCGGTAGCTCCCGTCATTGGCCATTGGGATTTGGTCATTGGGGCTTCAACTATTTCGCGGCCTGCTCGTACCACTCCACCAAGTCGTTCCGCAGCTTCTCTAGCGAAGGCTCGTGAATGTACATCATGTGGCCCGCTTCGTAGTCGGCCATCGTGAAGCGCTCACGAAGCGCTTCGGTGTCCATGACGTGGTCACGGGTGTGCTTCATGGCAAAGGCCGGCGTCGCCAAGTCGTAGTAGCCACACGCCGCGAAGACTTTGAGCTTCGGATTGATGACCATCGCCTCACGGAGCCGGGCGGCGGTCGTGACGTAGCGGTTGACGAACGGTTTGTAGCTCCACGGCTGCACCGACGTGAGGGTCTCGTAGACGCGGTCGTCTTGGTAATCGAGGTCCTCGGCGAGGTAGGCGTTCATCCCCGCGCAAAAAATGCCCTCGATCGCCGCGTCGCTCGGGTCGTAGTCCATCGCTTCACCGACGCCGTCGATGCCGGGGCCGATGTAGCGGCTATCGTAACGCCCGATGACCTGATCGCGGTCGCGGAGCAACTCTTTGCTAAACCGCCACATGTTCACGCGTAACTGCGACGCATCGAGATACTCTTCGGACAAGCCGGTGAGACGGGCCGCTTCGGACAGCACCTCTTTCTGCTTCTCCTCGCTCATGGCTTCGCCTTGCAGGAGGGCGTCGGCGTAGTCGCCGTAGGCGAACTTCTCGGCTTGGGCGACGGCTTCGGCAAGCGACTTGGCTTGCAGCTCTTCGCTCAGCGCTTGGTGCCGCCACGCCGTCGCCGTGTAGGCCGGCAGGAACAGGATGTAAGGCAGGTCGTTGTTCTCGGCAAAGCTCAAGGTCGTAAAGTCGAGGACACCCGAGATGATCACCGCGCCGCTGAGATACATCCGGTAACGATCTTGCAGCAGTTTCGAAAGGCCGCCGACGCGCAGCCCGCCGTAGCTCTCGCCGAGGATGAACTTGGGCGACTCCCAACGCTTGTATTTCGTCGTGTAGTCGTGGATGAACAGCGCGATGCTGCCTAGGTCCTCTTCGAGCCCGTGGAATTGCTCCCGCGCTTCGCCCTCGGCGGGCCGGCTGTAGCCGGTGCCGACCGGGTCAATGAACACCAGATCCGTCACGTCGAGCAGCGAGAACGGGTTCGCCTGGAGCTTGTAGGGCGGTTCGGGGAACGACGCGTCGTCGGGCAGGCGGACGCGCTTCGGGCCGAGCATCCCCAGGTGGAGCCAGACGCTCGCCGAACCGGGACCGCCATTGAAGCAGAAGGTGATCGGCCGCGACTTATCGACAATCGGATCGCCCTCCCCTTCCGCCTTCTCGTCGCCCTGCTCTCCCTGCTTGTCGGCGAGTGTGCTGCGAGTGTAGGCGACGAAGAAGATGTCGGCCTTGGGATCGCCGCCGTCATGCTTTTGCGGCAGCTTGCCGGCGGTGGCGACGTAAGGGACCTCTTCGCCGGCGATCGTCACCGTGCCGGTGGTGATCGAGAGCTTTGGCTTCTCGTCTTCTTTTTTCTTGTCCTGTTTGTCGTCGGCGCCGTTCTTATCAGATTTCTTGGCGTCTTCCTTCTTGGCAGCCGGAGCGTCGTCGGCCCAAACAGGAGCGGCGACGGAGCCCGTCAACACAACGAGGGCGGCAAGGGCGGCGGCAGAAAAGCGGTTCGTCATCGGCTGGTGCGGCTCAAAAGGAGCAGATTTTAGGGACCCAATAGTTTAGGTCACGGACACGTGGAGGACGACCCGGCGAAAAAGCGAGAGCCGACGACGCGAGTCGTCGGAGGAGCCCGGTAAATCAAGCCTCTCCCACGCTACAAGAGTGGCGTTAGAGGTCCCGGCCACTACTCCGCCAGCGGTGAATCGTCGCAGGGGTGATTGCCCCCGTTGTGTTCCGTCGATAACGCCGTAACGATGGCGTGCCGAGGCGGGAGGAGAGTCCGATTTCGTTCCGCATCGCCATTTAACCCTTTCTGGCAAAATGATCCCCACCGGCAGAAACGAGGCCCGGCGTCTTCTCGGGCTATTTCGTTTCTCACAGGTCCGTTCGCTTACTACGACACTGACCTGCTTTGCGATCGCGCTGGTGATCGCTTTTGTGCCCGAATATCCCGGCCTCAGCGCCGCGGGCCATCGGACGCTGTTCGTGCTGGTCCTCGCCGCGGGGATGTGGGTCACCGAAGCGATCCCCGCGTTCGCCACGAGCCTGCTGGCGATCGGCTGCTTGATCGCCCTGTTGGGCCGGCCGGATGGGGTCTACGCCGAGGGCGAGCACGACTGGGAGCAGTTCATCACGCCGTGGGGGAGCCCGCTGATCTGGCTCTTTTTCGGCGGCTTCTGCCTTGCCCTCTCGGCGGAAAGGACCGGCCTCGACCGCTGGCTGGCCGCGCGCGTGCTCGGGCTGTTCGGTCAGCGCCCGGGCATGCTGCTGCTGGGCATCATGCTCGTGACAGGCGTCTTGTCGATGTTCATGTCAAACACCGCCACCGCGACACTCGTCTTGGCGATGATGACGCCGATCTTTGCGTCGCGGCCAACGGGAGACGGCGTCTCCAAGGCGATCTGCCTTGGCGTGGCGTTCGCATCGAACATCGGCGGCATGGGGACCATCATCGGCACGCCCCCCAACGCGATTGCCGCGGGCCTCCTCGAAGGGGAGTCCGCCGTCAACTTTGCCGAGTGGATGGTGCTCGGCGTGCCGCCCGCGTTGCTGATGCTGGCGATCGCTTGGATCTACTTGGTGGTGGTCCACCTCAAGAAGGACGCATTTAGCGATGAAAAGGGCATCCTCTTTTACGCCGGCGTCGCTTCCGACCCGACTCCCCGCCATAAACAGTACGTCGTGGTCGGCACGTTCATCGTCACGGTGGGCCTCTGGATGACGAGCCCGCTGCACGGCCTGCCAACGACGGTCGTGTCGTTCGTGCCTATTGTGGTGCTCACAACGACCGGGATCCTCACGGGCGCCGACATCCGCACGCTCCCTTGGGACATCCTGCTACTGATCACCGGCGGCCTGTCGCTTGGCGTCGCGATCGAGAAGACGGGCCTCGCCGCCTGGGCCGTCGGATACCTTCCAATTGAAGGTATGCCACCGGTTGCGCTGGCGCTGGGCTTCTGTTATGCGACCCTCTTGATGGCAAACCTGATGAGCCACACCGCATCGGCAAACATCATCCTGCCGATCTCGATCGCCGTGCTCACCGCCTCCAAAGCAACCGGCGGCGACGCGCGGCTGGCCGTGCCGATCGCGCTGGCGGCGTCAGCCGGCATGTGCCTGCCGATTTCGACTCCGCCCAACGCCATCGTCTACAGCGGCGGCCACCTGAAGGTGACCGACATGGTCGCCGGCGGCCTGTTGATAGGCCTGATCGCTCCGTTGATCCTAGTGTTCTGGGCCGAGCTAGCGCTGAACTGGCTGTAAAGCGTACCAGCTGAGGTCGTTGAAGTTCTTACCACGACGAATACAAAGGACACGACCGCCTGCCTGCCGGAGCGTGCTTCTTCCGATAGCCAGCCGTCGTGCTCGTCGTGTCCGTCGTGGTGCTCCTCTCTTTGCCTTCGCTAATCACTTAGCCAGCACAACGCGGCGCCCCGTCTTCGCCGACTCGCGTGCCGCGTCGAGGATCTCGACGACCAGCAGGTTATTCGTGACGGACGACAACGCGTTGGGCTTTGTCTCACCGCGGACGACCGCCGCCAGGTGAGCGAACGGGTCCGACTCGGACTCCGGCAGCTTCGGCGCCCGCGACGTCGTCGGGCGGTCCTCCCCGTGACGCCAACCGTTCACCTCCTTATCGCCCCTACTGGCGAGTTCGCCCGTCGCCCCATAGACGACGGCGTCCTTCACGTTGAATGGCCAATTCCACGAAGCCTGCACCACCGCAACCGCTGCGGGGTACTCGATCGTGATGGTCGCGTCGTCATCGACGTCGGGGTAGCGCCGCGGCTTGATCTGCTTCGTCACGCAGCTCACCGCGACGGGCCGCTCGCCGTTCATCAGCCAGGTCGTCAGATTCGCTCCGTAGCAGCCGAAGTCCGTGACCGCACCGCCGCCGTTCTCCACCGGGTCAAGCAGCCAAGCCAGGAAGGGCTCGCGGCAGCCGATCTCGATCGGCCCGGCGTGCCCCATCCGGTAAACCATCCGCCGGATCGGCCCCTGCTCGTGAGCGTCGACGCGGCGCTTGATCTCGTGCAGGTTGCGGTACCAGGTGGTCTCGTAGTTCGTGAGCAGCTGCACGCCCGCCCGCTCGGCCGCGGCGGCCATCGCCTGGGCGTCCGCCAGATTCGTCGCCAGCGGCTTCTCGACCATCACATGGACACCAGCACCGGCGCAAGCGATCGCCTGCTCATGGTGCGCTCGGATGCTGCCAAACAGCACAGCCGCTTGCGGCTTAGCGGCGCCCAAAGCCTCGCCTAAATCCTTGTAGTAAAGCGCCTCATCCAACCTCGCATCGCGCATCCGCTCCCGCGCAAGTTCCTCATCGGCGTCCACTACCGCGACAATCTCGATGTCACCGATGTCTAGCGGCCTACCAAGCAATCCGAACACATGGTCGTGCGACACGCCAATGATCGCGACGCGCACGGGTTCGATTGCCATTACGGTGATGGCGTTGAATAACAAAGGAAGAACGACAAGGCTGCGCATCACAAGTAAAACTTAGGTAAGAGAATAAGAAGAGCCCACGACGCGAGTCGTGGGAGTGAAGCGGGACCAGCTCTGTCTTTCTCTCCAACTCTGACGATTTGCGTCGCCGGCCCGCCGCCAATCATCTAGGCGAGCTTCCTCAGCATAGCCAAATAAAACCCCGCAAGGCGATCATCGGGGACGATCCGCACCGTTTCGGCGATCGCGTCGGGTAGCCGCTTCCCTTCCCATTGGGCAAGCCCGGGCGCTTGTGAATCGCCGATTGCGAGATCGATCGGTTCGAGTTCAACCATGCCAGCGAGCCGCTTCAGCGTGTGCGCGACCACCAGCTCGTTCTCCTCCGGGGCGAACGAACAGGTGCAGTAGAGCACCCGCCCGCCGGGCCGCGTGGCGTCGAGGGCCGACCGCAGCAGCGCCTTTTGCTTGCGGGCCGACTCGGCCAGCTTTCGTGGCCCCCAGAAGGCGAAGGTCTCCGGCCGATCGGGATCAAACCTCGCCTCGCTCGAACACGGCGCGTCGAGCAGCACGGCGTCGAATTTGGCGGGAGTCTTCCGGCCCACGTCACGGCCGTCGTGCGTGAACGTGCGGACGAAGTCGCCGGCGCCGCAGCGCTCGAGATTCTGACGCAGTTTGAAAAAGCGGCCCCGCACGGGCTCGACTGCCGCCAGCTCCCCCTCGAGCCGCATCCGCGCCGCGAGGTGCAGCGTTTTCCCCCCCGGCGCCGCGGC
>JBGSJY010000111.1:0-3422 GCA_041741515.1 Pirellulales bacterium
GACCGGCTCGGTGCAATGGAACTCGAGGGGCCGGCCGCGGTCGCAAACGACCAATAGGCCGCCGGTGTAGCCGTGGAGGTCGTCCTCCACCACCAGGAGGTAGCCAAACGCAGCGGGTCGCGGGTCACGAGGGGCCGTCACTCAGGAGTCTCGTCGGAGTAAGCAGGCTCAGGAGAAGTCAGGCGGGGAGGCGCCAGCACCAAGTCGGCGCGCGTCCCACGATGAAGAGATCGGGAAGACGGGGCGGCCCGCTTGAGGCGGCCCCCTTTTCGCTGTGATCCGTACTATCGGCGCCAGCGGAGCGGGCGATGGTTTGCGGGCAAGAAAAGCTCTTGAATGCGCTCAAGTAGGGCTGCTGGATGCTGGATTGGGCTGACGGGCGTTTGTAGACTGGCGTGATCGCTGTCGCTGCCCCCATGCGGACCGATAGCGTTGATCGCCTCCGTAGGCGCCCCCTTCGCAGGGGGTCGCCTGCCTCGCCAACCAGCCCTTCAAGCCCCGCCGGACCTCCGGCCCGGCTTCCCTCTACTACTAGCGGTCGTTGTTTGATGAGCGAGAAAAGCCTCCTGCCGCACCTCTTTTCGCAGATGGACGTGACGACCGGGGCCCAACGCCCGACCCACGTGACCGCTCAGGACGAGCAGACCGAGCTGTTGCGGGACGTTCTCGCCGCCCAAGACCGGACGAATGAGTTGCTGGAGGAAATGGTCGGCGCCCTCACTTCGCAGCAGCGTCGCCGCCAAGAGGAGATGCAGCGCTGGCGTGACGCCAACCCGCAACTCGCCGAGAACTGCCGCGAGGCGGCCGAGGTGCTCAGCGAGGTGCAGGTCGATTATCTCGACCGCCTGACCGAGGACATCAAAGACAACGGCTCGGAGATGGCCTACGGCGACTTCCTGCTGACGGAGTTCGTCGATCGCTACGGGCCGCGTCTGGCCCACCTGAACGGCGTGATCCAGGCGCTGGCGCAGCTAGGCGGCTGCCAAACGGCCCCCGCCGACGAAGAGCAAGAGGACTGAGCGTCCGCTCGAATTTCACGAACCGCGCGCCTGCGAGCCGGGAAGCGTTAGCTCCTGGAGGAATCGCCGTTTCGAGTTGGCTAAGTGGCGTGGTTCCTCCGGGGACTGACGCCTCCCGGCTCGCATTGAGTCGATCGGTCCTTCGTGCGTGTTTTCGCGTCGCCAGCTCTGTATGGCGGCTCGCGCCCGGTCCGGCCGGTCGGTTGCCGGCTGGGGGTGGCTCTTCTATCGTGCGAACGTCTCTTCGTTCGTTTTGGCCCCGCTGCAGTGCGC
Source organism: Pirellulales bacterium (assembly GCA_041741515.1). Taxonomy (GTDB): domain Bacteria; phylum Planctomycetota; class Planctomycetia; order Pirellulales; family Lacipirellulaceae; genus Botrimarina. Next base: position 1,293 of record JBGSJY010000111.1, read on the forward strand.
TATGTCCGCCGCTCCCGCCGTTTCTTCGGATGATCTGCCTTCGGACGATGCCGTCGCCCAGGCCCGCGCTGCTCTCGACGCCCACGCGGTCGAGATCGTGCAGTGGCATTTCCACGAATCGACGGGGTGTCCCTTCTGGCTGGAAAAAAAGAAGGAGCTGAAGTTCGACCCGCTCACCGAGGTGAAGTGCTTCGAGGACATCAAGAAGTTTCCTCACTTCGAGGACGAATGGCTCCGCGGCGGGCCCGTCCGGCGCTGGGCGCCGAAGGCTTTCGCTGACAAGCCGATCTACGTCTTCGAGACCGGCGGCACGACGGGCGTCCCCAAGAGCCGCATTGCAATCGAGGATTTTCGGACCGACTACTCGAACTTCAGCGACACGCTTCCCGACAAGTACTTTCCGCCCGGGAGCAACTGGCTGATGCTCGGCCCCAGCGGCCCGCGTCGGTTGCGACTGGCGGTCGAGCACCTCGCCCAGCATCGCGGGGGCATCTGCTTCTGCATCGACCTCGACCCGCGGTGGGTCGTCAAATGCCTCAAGAAGGGCCAGATCGACCACGCAAACGACTACAAGAAGCATTGCATCGATCAGGCGATCACGATCCTCACCGCCGGGCATGACGTCCGGTGCATGTTCGGCACGCCGAAGCTGATCGAAGCCTTGTGCCTTGAACTCGAAGAACGGGGCACGAGCCTTGCCGAAACCGGCGTCACCGGCATCTTCTCCGGCGGCACCGAGTTCACGCCGCAGTGGACGAAGTTCTGCGTCGAAGAGCTCTTCGGCGGCTCGCCCGAGGAGAGCGGCGTCTACATGACGCCAACCTACGGCAACACGCTGATGGGTCTCGCGTGCAGTGAGCCGGTCACCAAGTCGAACGGCTACAAGATCACCTACCACGCTCCCGAGCCGAGGGCGGTGCTGGAGGTCGTCGACTTCGACAAGACCGACGAGGTCGTCGGCTATGGCGAAACAGGCCGCTCGAAACTGACAACGCTCACCAAAGAGTTCTTCGTCCCCGGCTTCCTCGAACGCGACGAGGGTGAACGCGAACCGCCGCACAAGCTCTACCCCTGGGACGGCGTCAGCGGCGTTAGGCCGTATAGCCGCTTAGAGGGCGGGACGACCGTGGGGGTTTATTAAATTGGAACCGCCGATGAACGCTGATGAACGGAGATCGCGAAGCGACGCTTTGACCGAGGCGATTATTGGGGCCGCCTACGAAGTGGCGAATACTCTTGGAATAGGTTTCCTTGAGAGAGTTTATGAAAACGCGCTTTCCCATGAATTGAGGAAACGGGGATTCGTTGTTGAGCAACAAAAATGCCTTCAAGTTCACTACGATGGGGTCATTGTCGGTGACTACGTCGCCGACTTGATTGTCGAAGGTCTCGTGATCGTTGAACTCAAAACCGTCAAACAGCTCGATAACATCCATCAAGCCCAGTGCATGAATTATCTCAAAGCAACAGGCCTCAATGTTGCCTTGCTAGTGAACTTCGGTAACTCCCGCGTCGATGTGCGTAGGGTCGTGAACGAGTTCTGAATCTGAATCCAACTATCTGCGTCCATCCGCGTCCATCGGCGGTTTCAAAAAATGATCGAGTTAAAATCCATCCGCTGGGGCGAGCCCTACGAGTCGCTCGAGGTGGACGAGGTCAAGCACTTCTACACGGGCGAACCGGTCGCGCGGGTTCATTGCGTTGGCGGCGGCATTATCCAGCGTGACGCCAAGAAGGCGAAGAACGCGCGGCGGGCGCTGCAAGCCATTCCGCCGGCGCAACTGGTGAACCGGCTGAAGAAGGCGGGCGAGCTGTTCGAGTCGGGGACGCTCACCGTTGGCGATACGAAACAATCGCCGCAGGACTTTGTCCGCATCCAGTCGGCGACGACCGGCATGCCGATCGTGATGTGCCAGGCGAACGTCGGCAAGAACGCGTTCGTGATGAAGAGCATCGACAAGATCCTCGACTGCCTGACGCGCGGGCTGTCGCTAGACATCCTCGCCCGCGGCTATGGCGAAGAGAGCCGCGGCGTGACGGTGAGCTACCAGGCGCAGTGCGACGCGCTCGGCGCCGTGTTGCCGTCGAACTCGCCGGGCGTTCACACGCTGTGGCTGCCGGTGATCGCTC
>JBGSJY010000112.1:0-31331 GCA_041741515.1 Pirellulales bacterium
ATTGATCGTGATCCCATCGGCGGCCATCTCCTCGGCCAGGCGGAGCACGCGGCTCTGAGCGTCATCTTCGTCGGGGATGCTAGGCAGCCCGTCGGTCCACAGCAGGATGGTGTCTACGCCTTCGAGCTGGCGAGCGGCGACCAGCGCGTCATAGGTTGGCGTGCCGCCGCGGACCTCCCAACCAGCCACAACCTTGCACGCCACTTCCCGAGCGCTCGGTACGGCGCTCGACCAGGGAGCATAAAAGAACCACGACGGGTGGTAGCACAAACGTGCGTTGCTACCGCTGACGCCCTTGCCCCCAAAGCCCACGCACGCAAACTTCTGGAACTGGAGCCCACGCAGCTTGGCCTGGATGTCGGCGATTACCGCGGCGTTCACCTCGGGGGTGGGGCGATGGTCAGCCGTTTCGAGCATCGAGGTTGAGAGGTCTCGCACCAGCACCACGTTCTGCAGCTTCCCCTTCAACCTCTCCATCAACGGCGCCGGCGCGAGCTCGGGGTTGAAGGAAGGGATGAAAGCGGGTTCCAAGACATCGATCGGGGATGGGGCGGGCGCCGGATCGAGCACCTGATCGAACCGCGGCTTTGCCGTGGATTCGATTGCCTCAACTGGCGCCGGAGTTGGCGTTGGAGCCGGTTGAACTGGCTGCGGAGTGGGACGGATTGCATCGCTTGGGGCCGTCCCCGATGGCGGGACAACCATACGCATCCCCGATCCGTTCTTGCGCGGGGTGACCGGCTGAGGGAAGAGAACACGGTCGGCCGTGAACGCGGTGGTGGCGTCAGGAGTTACCGCGAGAACTTGGGCCCCCCGTTCGCCGTAGGCAAAGCGGACCCACCTCACCATCTCGCTGCGGTGCGTGGCGTCCAGGCCATACTCGGCTGGCGTATAGATGGCGACGCTAGCGCCTTCGGGGAAACGCTCCATCCCTTCATTCCATGGCGATCCAATCGCATCCAGCGAGCCATCGAGCGGTGCGTGACCGAGCGACATGGTCCAGTCGAGACGGCGCGGGTCGTGATAAAGAGGCGAGCCGCAGAGCACCACATGCGGGGCAAGCTGCGTGCGACGCAGACGTGAAATGCGGGCCGGGATTTCCGGGAGCTGGAGCTGAAGTCCCGTATTGTTTTTGGACACCGTGGTTGTCGGCGCCTCGCCAAAGTACTTCGCGAGCCCCCGCAATGCAGGCTGTACATCGCGGTGACGGAGGCGGCGATTGGGCGATCCCGACGGAACTGTCAGCGACGCGATCACGCGATCCTCTGGCGCCGCGAGCAGATGGATCGCTTCACCCGGCAAGGCGTACTTGCCAATCAGGGCGTAAACCTCTCCGGCAGCGGCGCGACGCGATTCGGCCGGCAACTCGGTAAGGACGACGAAGTGCTCGCGCTGTGGCGTGGTCGCCTCCGCGCGACAGCCCGGTGGGACCATCGCCATCACCAGCAACAGATAACGACAGCAACGAAGTTGGGTGTTCATTTTCGATAACTCTCTGTAAGGAATGTGAAAAAGACGCAGCGAACGACAGCAGCAAACAAGGACAACTCGACAACTCAAACTGCGTGGCGACGATCAATCGGACTCGCGGTCCATCTCGGCCTGGGCCTGACGCAGCCGACGCTCGGCTTCGCGGCGGCGAGCGAGCTTCGACTCCTCGGCGATCGCCTTCCGCAGACGCCGGCGGGCAGACTTCTGGTTCTTCACCAGGTCGGCCGTCAGGCGGCTGGAGAGCGAGTCGGCCAGAACCTGGCTCTCGGTGGGCGCCGCCAACTCGCCTTCCAAGCGTAGCGCCGACTTCTGCAACTCGGCCAACCGCGGGTTCTCGATCTCTTCGACGCCGCGCAAACGATCCCAGCAGTAGGCGAAACCCGACTTGGCCGCGAGCATCGTTAGTGAGAGCAGCGACACCGAGAGGACCGTGAGCGCCGGAACCGGCATGCTCCAAGGCTCCGGCTCGCCAAAGACCGGCGCAACCTCGCCGTGCTCCAGTCCGACCCCCAGGCCGTAGGCGACAACGGCGGTCGCCCCTAGTGCGATGCTGATGTTGCGCCGGGCGGTCAGCAGGCGATCCTTGAGGGGCGGCGGCGCCGACGCCTCGGACCACCACAGCAAGCTGAAGGGCCCCGCCACGAACGCCGACGCAAAAAGAAACGCCGCCCACGGCGTCTCCGTGAAGGGCCAACTCGCGCTAAGCGCCAACTGCGTCGCGTTGACCATCTCGACGCCGAAGAACCCCGTAGCGCCGACCCCGCACGCTGCCACACCGACCACCCAGGGCCAGTTGGCGCCCTCTCCCCACAGCCGCGGCAACGGCGACTCGATATGCACGATCGTGGTGGGGCACACGGCAATCTCGTCCTGCACCTGGCGGAGTTCGCTTTTGAGCGCCGCGATCGCGCTCTGGCAACGAGCCGCGTACTTCTTGCCGATCGCCGCAGCCATCACACGCTGCGGGTCTTCCTCGCAGGCGGCTTTCACCTCTACGTCCAGCTCGGCGAGTCGCTCGGCGATCGCTTCGTCACCGGTCGGCTCGAAAAACTCTTTCCCTAAGTCGATCCGCTTCCACGTTTCGCCGAGGGCCTTGAGGATTTCCTCGTCAGCGGGATGCGGGACGGGCGTCGTCACCGACGACTTGGGTGGGTGCGGAGCAGGCGAGGAAGGCGCGGTCTTCCAGGGGTTGGGGTTCTTCGGTGGCGCGGCGCCGTGATGACCATTCAGAAAGGGGGTCGAAACGTCCATGAGATAAGTCGAGGCCTCAACGGGGTGAAACGGGTGTTCGTGCGGCCGGGGCTTCGCTGTAGGTGTCCGGCCGCACCGTAAAGTGGCGCGGGGCTCCCAAATTCGGACACGCGTGCGGAAGAAACAGGCGAAGTCATCCCGACCCGCAGCGATCGCCATCAGCCGTCGTGAATAACGCGTGAAAACCGATCACGAGGGGCTGCCATCCGCCCCGTCCGTCGCTACGCTCTGCGGAACGTCCACCTTCGCGCCGGTGACCACCGTGACGAACGCCGCCATGAATTCGTGTCCCGAGGCCAAGCCACGGAGTTGCGCTCCCGACTGCTTGTGCCACCTCTGGGCGACGGACGCCGATGTCGTCCCCTACAAAGGCGAGGATTCCCCCACGGACAAAGAGCTAGTCGATGCTTGGCTGCTGGGGGATTGCCAGACTTCCCTCGTGTGGTGGGTCGGACGCTTGAAGGGCGACGGGCGTTACTTGAAGGTTATGGAATCTGTAAAGAGCGCGTATCCTGAGGTGGACCTCGAAGGGATCGTTGGCGAATTCGTGAAGTCGGTCTACGAAGAGCGTCCGCAGATCGAGCGACCGCTAGGCTTGTTCACAAAAACGCTCTGGCGGGCCGCTTTTAGGGACCTCGGCCTTCATCGCCAAAGTCGCGTGCACTACGCCGACCTTACCGACTACGTTGTCGTCGACACTGAGGGCGGCACGCTGGACATCGAGCGACGGAAGCAGCTAGAGGGCTGCTTCGATAAACTCGCAGCAAAGTCGCGCGACATCTTGCACGCCCTCTACTGGGAGCAAAAACCCAAAGACGAAGTCGCCGCCTTGTGCGAAATCAAGCGAGATTCCTTCAACAGAAAGCTCAGTCGCATCCACGACGCGCTACTAAATTGTCTCGACGATCCGTCCGAGTAACTCGCCATGGCCCACGACCCAATCGCTGACCTCTACTTCGAGCTCCAACTCGACGCGCTAGAGAAACGGGCTATGCAGACGCCGATCGACCCCGACGCCGTCGCCGCGGCGATGCAGAAGGCGCGGGCGATGGTCAAGGAACTCAGGGCGACGCCTCCGGGTCCTGTGGAAGTCGCCGCACGTCCGCGCCGCTTCGAGGCCCATCTCGCCCCCATCGCCACCCTCGCCGCTGCCGACCTTGTGAAAGCGACGGTCCGCTTTGAGCTTGGCGTGCTCCGGCTCTTGCAATCCACGCTGCGCCCCGATCTCGCGGCGGAACTCGTCCTGGACGAAAACGTCGCTGCGGAGTTGGCGGGATCACTGTTCTTGGTGCGGCTGACGCCTAGCGACGAGCCAATCGCGGTGTTGCCCGGGGAGTCCCCCGTCTTCACCGGCGTCAACGCGGAGAATCTGACCGAACCCTCAACGATTGAACTCGTCGCCGTCGCGCTCGATGAACTCGACGAGGCGCAACTGGCGGCTCTGCGTCGTTCACGGCGCAGCCTGCGCGATCCGGCGTCGCTCGCCGCTTATGATGAGGCGATCGCCCGGGCGGAGCGGTAGAACCGATGAGCGATCCGCTCGACCGCTTAGAGTCGGCCCTTGCTCTGGACCGCGACGGACTACTGGCGCGGCCTTTAGAGTTGTTCGACGCGATCGGGCCCGCGGCGATGGTGAGGGGGCCGCGCCTTGAGACGCTTTGGCGCCGTCTCTTCTTAGAGTCGCCGCTCCCGTACTGGCACGTGGCGCGATGGGCGCTCGCGCTCGACGACGCCAAACTAGCGGCAAGCCTTAGCGGCGCCGAGTTGTCTCGATGGGATTCGCTCTGTGACGGCAATTCGTCGCGCGCCGTCGTGCTCGATGAAGTCGCCCGCCGCTTCGACGCCTTCGACCCCGACCTCTTCCCGTGGGCGGGGCGTGAAGAAGAGCCGCTGCCGCGCCGCAAGTACCTGCTCGGGCGCGAGCTGGCGCGGTGTTATGTCCGGGCGGCAATCTTCGACGAAGGCCCGTCGTCACGGGCGGCCGTACTGCTCGCCCACCAAGAGGCGTGGCGCGAGTGGATCGACGCCGCGGCGCCCGTCGATCCCGAAACAATCGCTCTGGCCTGTGCGATTGCTCATGACGCTCTCGCCCGCCGCCGCTATACGGCCGGCGTCTACGGCGTGGGTAAAGCCCACCTGCTGCTTGAAGAGAAGGCCAACCACGGACCGGCAGCCGCCGTGATCACGGCCGAACTTGTGCCGCTCCCTGGTTCACTGGCCGCAATCGATGGCCTTGTTGTCCCCGATCTCCGCGCCTTGGGCGTGGTGCAGCTCCATGATGACTTCTTGCAAGGAGTCCTCCGCGCCTGGCGTTTGTGCCGGACACGCTACGCAGGCAGCGGTCCCATGCTCTTGTCTTTCGCCGTCCGACCGAGCCGCGCCACCGTGATCGACGACATCTCGGGCCGGTCTGCCGAGACGGCCGTGATGGCGGCGATCGACTCCCTCTTCCGCGGACGCATGCTGCGGCCCAACGCGGCCGCGTCGGCCAGCCTCGGTTCACCTGATCCGGCGTTCCCCAACGCCGACCTGACGGTCGAGCCGGTGAGCTTCGAGCAGAAGAAGTACAGCGCCGCGATGATCGAGCGGCTGAAAACGGTGGTCGTCCACCCCGATGTCGCCACCGAGTGGCGGCGGCAATCGGCGCACTCGACCGGGCGAGGCGCCGGGCCGACCGTGGTCCCGGGCGAGTTGTTTCGACGCGACGCCTTGCCGCTGTTAGAAACGCGTTCGCTATGGAAGCTGGCGATCCTTGCCCCGTTGGGCGTCGCCGCTGCGTTCACCGTTCTGGCCCTCTTCTGGCAACTCTACAAGGCGAGCTCCAGCCCGCCCGAGGCGGCGATCGCCGTGCTCGGGGTGCGGGCGCCGTGGGTGTCGCCGCTGCTGTTGGCGTCGGAGCTGGTCTGCCTATTCATGTGCCTCTACATCACCGCTTACTGCGCCCGGTCGATCCGCATGTCGCTCGATAGCTGGCGATCGGCGATGATCGCGCTCGGCGTCTCGGCGACGATTGTGCTGGTGGCCCAGCTCTCGCCGGTAGGAGTCCGCTACGAGGGGCTGCTCGATAACCCCTACTCGTCGGTTCTGTTCGGCGAGCCCCAGGTCACCGCACAGGTCGTGTCGCAGAGCGGTGGCGGCGGTTTCCTCGCACTGCATGCGGTCGCCCAGACCGTCGGCTTTATCACCATCCTGTACGGCGTCGCGGCGATCGTCCTCCGCCTCATCCAAACCCGCGCGCTCGGCGAGCCCCTCTACGAGGACCGCTGCGAGCTGGTGCGGAAGGACTGGCGGTTCAGCGTGGCGATCTTTTGGGCGTTCGTGGTGGTGTTGCTGCTGTTTGGGCTTGTGCGGAACTCGCTCTGGTACGTGTATCTGACGACGCTCGGCGGCGTGGAGCTGATCGTCCGCGACGCGGGCTGGGCCGAGGTTGTCGCGCCGCTGTGCGGCGTAACGATCGTGCTGCTGTTGTCGGTAGCCGTGGTCTGGCTGACGGTTATTGGTCTCTACCTGAGCCGTGTCGTCGCCGCGTCGCACGGCCGCGCCGGCTACACGGCCGAGGACGTGGTCCAGCGGCTCCCGTGGGGGGCGCGACTGATCCTGCGGCTGCGTTCGGCAGACTGATCCCCGGGAACCGCTCGATGACTTCCCTTCGGCTTCACGGCGTCATCAATGTCGCTCTCGCGATCATCGCCGTTGTTCTGGCAATCCTGCTGACGCTAGTCGCTGTTCGCCGCTCGGGGCAGGCTTACTTGGCGCCCGTGACGCCGGAGGCTGCTGTCGCTGTTGCCGAGCCGGAGAAGTACGCGATCGCGAGCGGCGTTTATCGGCAGGCCGGTGTCAGTGACGTGCGGCGGCTGGTGGTTGAATCGAACGGGCGTGGGCAGCTCGTGCTCGACTTCGAGGGCCTCGCGGCGATCGTCGTCGGTTCTTCGCGGGTGGCGATCGACACCACCTGGGAGGTCGAGGGAGAAGAGGTTGTCTTCACCCTTCATGGCGGCACGCCCGAGGCGTCGTACGGGCGCGTCCTTAACTTCGCATTGGAAGAGGTGACGCGGTTTCGGGTCGCGGACTTCGGCGAGGACGCGTTGACGCTCGTGCGGATTCCCGATGGCGAGATTTTTCGGTGGGAGCGAGTTGTGGCGCCCTGATCGCTCTACCGAGGATCGTCCGCAGCAAGGCCGTGTCGTAACGCTTGTAAATCGGAAATCGGACGAGCGGCACGCCGGCGGCGTGGAGGGCATCGGCGAGGTAGGCGTCGCGGGCTTGTTGCTCGGGTTCGAGGTGCGTCTTATCGTCGAGTTCAATGACGGCTGCGATCCGCAGGCCGCGCTTGGTGACCAGCACGAAGTCGGCGTGGCGCTGGCTGATTTTGCGGCCGGCTGCGGAGTGAAACCCCTCTTCCGCTTCGATCAGGTCCGCGAGGCGGACCTTGCCCATCACGAGGTAACGGTCTTCGGTCGCTTCACGGAGCGCGCGGTAGAAGCGCAGCTCGCCAGGTGACAGCAGAACGCCGCGGCTTTGGTACTTGAGCGCGGCGTGATTGCCGGTCGGCTTGGCGTTGGTGGCGAAGCGGGGGCGGTCCTTCTTGTCGGTCATCCTTGCTTCTAGCGCGAGTTACCGCGGAGCGCAAGAGGCCTTGGGTTGTCGGGCGCGTGGTCGAAGAAGGCGATTGCGCCACGACGCGGCTCTTCATCGCCGCGCCGCGCGAAGGCAGCACTAACGGGCGGGCGGCCTAAGGCCGCCCGGAGAGCCTCGCCCCCTCGCCGGCAGAGCCGGTGGGATGGTACGGGACAATCGGCGCGGCGGCTTGCTGCGGGTTGGCTCCAGCCAGAGGTGAGAGCCGACCCTCCGAAGCCGGCGGAGCCGTGGGAGGAAGACGTTCCAGCGACGCGTCCTCTGAAAAAGTGCTTGGCTTTGCCGCAGCGTCGTGGCAGTCTCGGCGCGAGATGACCGACGATGAGTACGACGCGATCCAAGAACGAAGACATGCCGCCCACCCGATCGTGCGGCAGATCATCGACCGCGACTGCCACGTCGCGGAAACCAACCTCGGCGTGATCCGCCACGTTATCTCCAAGCTGGCCGATGGCTACGCGACGCTAAAGGCGTTGCCGAAGACCGAGCGTCGGCGGTTCTTTGCCGATTGTCTCGCCGTGCACGCCGCCAACCGCGCCGAGTACGAGGCCGTGATGTGGCCGCGCTACGAGGTCCCGGAGCCATAGTACGGTGAGCGTCGTCCTCGTGACCCTCGTGATCCCTTGAACTTCTCAGTCTCCATCGAACCCGTGTAAGGCGTTGGGTTTGCCGCTAGTTCGCAGCATGCCGGATTCGATCGCCTGTAGCCGACGCGTCGTCAGCTCGGTCTTTTGGTGTCTGTCCTTCAACTTCACCTCAGTCGGCTGCTTTGGCGGCGGCGTCTGGTTCGGGGTTGAGTAAGGCGTGTTCATTTCTCCGCGGCTGAGCTGCGGTCAGTCGGGTCGAGATTGTTTGCCCCCTATCCGGTGGGTGAGGGGCGAAACAATCGCTCCCCGACTTCAACCCCAAGCCAAGGAGAAAACCATGACCACGACTTTATCCCTTCCCTGCCGAGGCGCTCGCGCGCTGCAACTCTCGATCGGGAGGGCTTTCTGATGGGACTCGATATGTACGCCTACAAGACCCTCGACACGATCGACACGCCGGTTGATTTCGGCGTCGCAACAGCCCTTCAGCTTCACTATTGGCGCAAGCACCCCAATCTGCACGGCTGGATGGAGGCGCTGTACTACGAGAAAGGTGGGAAGCACGAGTTCAACTGCGTTCCTGTCTTGCTGACTGCCGAAGACCTCGACAGGCTCGAAAGCGACCTCCGCGCGGGTGAGTTGCCCCCAACCTCGGGCTTCTTCTTCGGCGTGAGCGACGGCTCGGAGAACGAAGACGACATCGCCTTCGTCGCGGCGGCGCGAGAGGCGATCGCGGCCGGATGGCGCGTTTACTACGACTCTTGGTGGTGACGCCACTTGGGCAAGGCCGTCCCGGCCTTGCCCTTTCTTCCGAATCAGGGCCGTCGTCGCCGACGACATAGGCGGAGACTCACCGTGCAGCGGGGGGTAGTCGATGGGCCGTGGCTGTCGGTTGGGACTTCTGAATCCGCGGAGAAGTTTCACTTCTCCGCAGATTTGGACGAGTCTCACTCAGCCCTCGTCGTGTCGGTCCTACAACCGGTTACCGGCGCGACCGAAGGCAAATCAAGCGACGCCCTATCGAAAGAAATCACTCCGCATTCGAGGAGTGGAAGCACCCGCTTGGATTAGCGATCAACTCTCCGACTTCCTGGTCTAGAAAGTCGTTTGAGGCGAATAGGGTTCGAATGTGAGCGTTTTCGGTGCGAGGATTCGCCTACCCACCAGCCCGACAATTCAAGCGTATCGAGCGAACGGACCGTCGGGGACCGGTCTAGGCCGCCACTCGCAAGGGCTTACAATAACGTGGACTTTCCGGGCGTCACAAAGGCCGACGCCGGCGGCTACCGTAACGTCACCGAGTCAACGCATGGCGGAGCGGCACTGGTACATCAAGAACTGCGACCTGTTCGAGCAGCTTGAGCCTGCGCAGTTCTCTCTGCTTGAGCGGGAGGCTCGCGTCCGCCGTTTCACCAAGGGCAGTCCCGTCTACTTGCCGGCGGACGCCTGTGAGTCGGTTTTCCTCCTGGCCGAGGGCCGGATCAAGCTGACCTCGATCACCCCCGACGGGAAGCAGGCGATCCTGGCTTTTATCGAGCCCGGCGAGCTTTTCGGGGAAATGGCGCTGTTTGGGGGTGGGGGTCGAGAAGAGTACGCCGAGGCGATGGCTGCCTCGGTGGTGGCGATGATCCCGACCGGCTCGCTCGACCGGGTGATGCGGGACGCCCCCGACCTGGCGCTAAGGGTAACCAAGCTGGTGGGGCTGCGTCGTCAGCGGGTCGAGCGGCGGCTGCGGTCCTTGCTCTTCCGATCGAACAAAGACCGTTTGGTGCATTTCCTACTGGAGCTATGCGACACCTACGGCAAGCCGACCCCCCAGGGTCTCCATCTGGCGATCCCGTTGTCGCATCAGGATATCGCCAACGTGATCGGCACGACGCGCGAGACGGTGACGCACCTCCTCGGCGATTTGCAGCTCAATGGGGTGCTTAAGGTTGGGCGCCAAAAGCTGATCGTCCGCGATGTGGGAAAGCTGGCCGCGGAGGCCGAGGACGGCGGCGAGGTCCGAACGAGGCACGCCGTCGTCGAAACCGCCGATGCGCCACGCAGCCCCTTAGCACGGCCGATTTAGTTAGTCGCTGACGAAGTGTGCCCCCGGCCACAGAGTGCGGCGTCCCCAGGTAAGATATTGTTAAGAGAATCGGCAATACTCGAAATTGTCGAAGCACGGAGAATGCCGCCGGCCCGGGCGGATCAAACGCGTCATGAACAATGAATCTCCGACCGCTTGGGAGTCGTGTGAGAGCGATTTCTTGGCGGACAAGTCGACAAGCAAGCACGTCGCCAAGCGCCGCCGGGCCACGGTACGCCGTTTTTCCGCGGCTTCGGCCGCGGTCGCCCTCCTCGCCGTTGGCGCCTGGGGCGTCTCGGAATGGGCCAGCCGGCCGGCCGAGAATTACTTCGGAGGCATCGCCTGCAGCGAGGTGCGAGAGCTTATCCCCGCGATGATGGCGGGGGACTTGGCGCCTAATGTCGCCCGCCAGGTTGAGGTGCACCTTGAGAGCTGCCCCTTGTGCCAGCGACTGCTGGAGAAGATGCAGGCGATGGCGCCCCCAACGGATTCGGTGGGAGAAACGACGCCAGCGGTGCGACATGAACTCTTGGTCGCGAGCTGGCTTCAAGCCCGGCGGTCGTACGTTTTCGCCGACGCTCGCTGAACAGCCAGCCTTTTCCGGGAGGCAATCGCCGAAGCGAAGTGTGCTTGGCGTCACGCAAGTCGGACGAGTGACCGTCGAAGATAAGGGTATCGATTTTTCGTTCCCTCTCTTCGCCGGAGCCAACCACTCGCCATGTCGTATGCTACTTCCCTAGTCAACCGCATCGCCCTACTTGGATGCGTTGTCTTCGCGTCCGCGGCAGTGGCGCAATCCCCCCCAGCCGAAGGCGTCTACTGGACGCGTTCGGTCGAGCAAGCCTTGCTGATGGCTGGCGATACGGGAGCCCCGATCCTCGCGTATGTGACATCCGAGCATTGTGGGTACTGCCGCAAGATGGAGCGTGAGACGTGGTCTAATCCGCAGATCATCGCCACGGTCAATGAATCATTCGTCGCGTTGGAGCTGACCGCCGAGCGCGACATGAAGCTCATCCAGCAACTCGGCGTCACCGCCTTCCCGACGACGTTGGTCTTCAACCCGTCGGGGAAGGTCGTTAAAGAAGCGACCGGCTATCTGCCGCCGCTCAAAGTGGTCGAACTCCTGCGTGCAAGTCTTCCGCCCCAGCCACGCGTCGCCCAGGCCGAGCGCCTCAGCCAGCCACATCCCTAGCGTCGGCGAGGGGCAGCTCTGCCGAAGGATGAACTGGCGCCCTCCGCCGGCTCGACGCTCCCCACCTGAGAGCCAACCCTGCGATCGTCGCTTGCACCACGGGGGCGTCGATGCTGGTGGCGATCACGAACAGGATGCGTTGCAGGAGGTAGTTAGCCGCTGACTCGCTAACGGACGACCCCGCGAATAGGCTCTCTCGGATCGCGATAGCGATCAGACCGCCGACCCCGGCCGCCGCCAAGATGGTTCCGATTCGGCGCATCCTTGCCGGTCGCGAGCCATACATCCTGGGCAGCACGAACGCCGGCGCCCAGAGCAGCACCGCCCACGCCGCGTGAATACTCAACAGGGCCTGCAACGGTGGTCCGCATCCCCACGGCCCGCAAAGCGCATGGCCCCAGTCACCCGGAAGATCACGCAGCGCCAGGGCGCCCCACAAGGCGAGGCCCCACAGCGGAAGGAGATAGATCGTTCGTGACATGGCTCGGCGCTCGGCGTCCGTGACAGGGAGGAACCGTCATCCTCGCCTCTCCTCGCGCCTTGTTCGGTGAGCGACGGCACATTCGTCGAGCTGCTGGCCTTGTGTGATCGCCGCCACAATCGGCGCTCGGCTTCGACCTCTAGACTCCGATCGGTCAGCCATCGGTCTCGCTTAGTAGGTCCCTGCTATGCTGCGTTCAGACTCGGAAGCTCCGCTCGACAAGGCGCAATCTTCAAGCGGTATAAGCTTTGATGCGACGGCCCGGACCGCACGACAACACTTGCGGAAATGGTTGCTCATCGGGGCGATCCTCGCATCGAGTTCTGTAGCGGTAATCGGGGCGGCTTACTACGAGGCGTTGCGAGGAAGGCCGAGCATCGTCTGCGACGCTTGCGTCTCGCTCACTCAACACCGGCCGACAGCGCCACCCTTCGACTTTGGATCGCTCCGTGTTCCACGCAGCGAAGTCCTATCGGGCGGACCGCCAAAAGATGGAATCCCAGCCCTCACCTCGCCACGGGTGATTACAGCGAGCGGCAGAGGCGCCCCGCAAGATTCCGATCGCGTCATCGGAGTCAGCCTCGACGGACACGATCGCGCCTATCCACTCGCGATCCTCAACTACCACGAGATCGTTAACGATCGATTGGGCGAGACGCCTGTCGCTGTAACGTACTGTCCGCTTTGCGACTCGGCGTTGGTATTCGACCGCCGGACATCGCTTGGCGAGAAGGAGTTCGGCGTCTCGGGTCTGCTCTACAACAGCAACGTGCTGATGTACGACCGCAGCGGCAGGGGTGACGACAGCCTGTGGTCGCAGCTCATGGCGAGTGGCGTATCGGGCGCTGCTTCGGATCTCAAGTTATTGGCGCTGCCGATCGAGTTGACGACCTGGGGGGCATGGCTCTCACGCCATCCGACTTCGGACGTGCTTTCGACCGACACGGGACACCGCCGAGACTACGTTCGCAACCCTTACGAGGGGTACTTCAACGGCCCGCGCTTGATCTTCCCAGCCGAGCCGAGCGACGATCGGCTGCCGACAAAGGCCAAGGTGCTGGGGCTTTGGACCGAGTCGGCGGACTTGGCGGTTCCCGTCTCAGCGTTTCCAGAAGGGGTCACTACCGCTCGCGTTTCGGTAGCGGGAAAAAACACGCTCGTCGAGTGCGACAGCAGTTCCGGCACGCTGCGGGTGATTGAGGCCGACGACGGCGTGAACTGGATGTACTCGTTGTGGTTTGCTTGGTACGCGTTTCATCCCGAAACGGACCTCTACGACCCAGCGGTCCCACCAAGCCCCCAGTAGCAGAGGGCCCCCAACGCTCCGCCCACCGGCAGCGTCGTGACCCAGGCTAACAGGATGGTCGCGATGGCGGCCCAGTTGGCGCTGCCGGAGACAGCGCCGATGCCGAACAAGGCGCCACAGCTAACGTGCGTCGTCGATACCGGAAGCCCGAGGCGGCTGGCTCCGATCACGATCAGGCTCGTCAGCAGGTTGGCGGTAAAACCTTGGCCCGGATTGAGTGGCGTGATGCGTTGGCTCATGGTCATGGCGACGCGTCGGGCGTTGAGTAGTCCCCCTATCGCCATCAACAGGCCAACCAGAATGAGCGACGTGGGGCCACCGATCGAAGGCGCCGCTAGAAGGATGGCGGCAATCTTGGGCGTATCGTTAAGTCCCCTAGCAAATCCTACCGCGCCCGCCGAGATATAGTGCGCCGTCTCCATAACGGACGCGCTCTCGACCTTCAGCACTTCGCCGGAGTGCTGCTTAAAGCATTCTTCGGCGTCACCGACGCGAAACGAGAGCGGCGCGACCGGCAGGGTTGTAGCGGCGGCCATGCCGGCCGGTGCGCATTCAAATCGCTCCTGGCCCGCGCACAGGCACGTCGATGCGGTGACGCCGCAAGCGGCCCGGGCGCGTCGTAGCAGGGGATAGACCGTGACGGTCGCGACAATCGCGATCAGCGGGCTCACCAGCATTGGCTTGGCGAACCCATCGATCAGCCGCCCACCATCAACCGCTGACCCGGCCGCCACCCCCGCTCCTAGCAGGGCGCCGATAAGCGCGTGCGTCGTTGAGACGGGCATGCCGACGCGGGTCGCGACCAGGACCGTCGCTGCCGCGCCCAGGGCGACCGCCGCGGTGTAGGTGGGGGCGGAAACTAAGTGGGGATCGACCAGCCCCTTCCCGCTGAACGACTTTAGTATTTCCCCCGCTAGCACGACCGACGCGGCAGACCCTGCGAGGGTCGTGACGGTCGCCCATACGAGGGCTCTGCGGTAGTCGGTGGCGCCGCAGCCAAACAGCGTCGCAACGCCCTTGAAGTTGTCGTTGGCGCCATTGGCGTAAGCGAGAAGCAATCCGGCCAACAGCAGCGTAGCGGTCAGCATTCGTCGCCCTCGCTCTTCGCCTCGACAAGCCATTTTTCCCCGGCGAATTGCCGGTCGAGCTCGGGTGCGGCGAGGTGATTGGTGTAGTTGGTCAGCGTCTTCAGCGCGACGCCCAGTACCACGTCCAGGAGTTGCGACTTCTGGAATCCCACGCTGAAGAAGCGGGTCAAGGTTTCTTCGCGTGGCCAGCCTCGCCGCTGAACCATCTCTGCCGTCAGCCGACGCAATGCCTCTAGCCGTGGGTCGGCAAGGGATTCACCCGTCCGCAGCGCGGTGACCGTCTCGTGAAGCGTCGCGTCCATCTTGGCCCCGGCCGAATGCGCCGCGACGCAGTACTCGCAACCATTGGCGACGCTCGCGGCGATCAGCACAACCTGCCGCTCGGCGAAGCTCAGACCGCAGCGATCGAAGTGATTGGATAAATCCAGGTAGCCACGCAGTGCTTCGGGCGAATGCCCCAGCACGCCCGCGATGTTAGGCACGAAGCCGTACTTGCCACGGAGGCCGTCGATGTCGGGCCGGGCAGCGCTGTCGAACTGGGTAGGGTCGAAGTCGGTATCGGTGGTGGTCATGAGGGAGAGCTGGTGAGAGGGTGGGGAGTTGGGTCTCAGAAGGCGTCCGCGCTGGCCGGCTCGCCTTCCTCGCGCGTGATGAGCCGACGGAGAACGGTTGTTGCGAGTTCGTCGGCAAGGAAACCAACGTGCCCGTCGCAGAAGACCACGTTCACGCCGCCGGGATGGAAGCCGAACATCTCGTCGTTCATGCCGCAGTTGTTGCTGGTCCACCGACACGATTCGGGGCCTCCGAAAGGGTTGGAGTTGTTGTTGATCCCTTTGCCGACACCAAAGGCGTTGTCCGGCTCGGCCCACCGCCAGAACTTTCGCTGATCACCGTGGCCGTCGAGATAACTCGTGATCATGGGAACGCCCCCGAACTCTTCCAGACGCCCAACGTCTTCCGAGATCGCGATCGTCTGGCTCAAACCATCGGTGATCTTTCGCGCCGGCGTGCCGCCGGTCGTTAGCGCGCCGTCGGCACGCGTCGCGCTATTGCTGACGCCGGTCACCGGATCGAGGTCGGTATAGTAGGTGGCGCCGTAGTCGGTGACGCCGAACCCCTCGCTGTCGCTAGGCAGCAAACGGAACTGGTCCGAGGGGCAGACGTAGCTCGTGATGACGGCCTTGGCCGCGGCGATGTTCTCGGGCGAGTCGGTGTACGGGATCGCGAAGTCCATCTGTGCAGCGACGCTCGCTTCCTCGATAAACGGCAGGATGTGACCGAAGAAAGAATGCATGTCGATCGATGTCGAAGCCCTCGTCGCCGGGAAGTCAGGCGGGTAGATCGACCCCTGCCCACTGGACGGAAACTCGCGGTGAGCCCCTTCGAAATTGTGCATCGCCAATCCCTGCTGTCGCAGGTTGTTGACGCACTGAGACCGTCGCGCCGCCTCACGGGCCGCTTGCACGGCGGGGAGCAAGAGCGCGACCAGGATCCCGATGATGGCGATGACCACTAGCAGCTCCACCAGCGTGAACGCGGGGCGAACCTCGCGGCCCGTACCGTCTCTCTGCGATCCGTCTGTCTTTAGGTAGGTGCGCAGCATCTCTCTCCCAATATCCCTTGGTGACGAAAGAGCGGCCTCTGCAGGGGCCTACTCGACGATGCTCCCGCCGCAGCCGGAACCGGCTCCGGCGGTGCATGCGAAGCAATGCTTAGCGGTGACGATTGGTCGTCCCGCCAGCTCCGCTTCGACGAACTCAAAGATTGTTGAGGGGACGCCGTCTGCGACGCCCATTTCGAGCATCTGATTGAAGTCGCAGTCGTAGAGCGCGCCGCGCCAATCGACGGAGATCATCGAGCGGCACATCAGGCCGTTGACGGTCAGAGGATTGAAGCTGGCCGCGAGAGTTTCCAAATAGTCATGCAGCCGATCGGCGGCGACCAGCTCGTCGAGAAAGCGGCTGATCGGGACGTTGGTGATCGTGTGGAGTTGCGTGAACTCAATCCCGTACCGTCGGAGGAGTTCGTCTCGGTACAACGCCTCTAGTGCCTGCTGGTCAGGAGGTAGTTTCGCGCCCGTGGGGTTGTAGACCAGGGTGAGCGGGAGGCCGCTATCGGGCTTGCCATACCCGAGGGCGTTGAGCAGTTGGATCGCCTCGATCGAACGCCGAAAGACGCCGTCGCCGCGCTGCCGGTCGCAGTTGTCTTCGAGGTAACACGGGAGCGACGCGACCACCTCGACCTGATGGTCGGCCAGGAATTGCGGCAGGTGCGTGTAACCGGGGGCTAGGAGGATCGTCAGATTGCAACGGTCGATGACGCGACGGCCCTGCTCACGGGCCCCCACGACGAGCCGCTGAAACTGTGGATTCATCTCTGGGGCGCCGCCGGTAATGTCGAGCGTCGCGATATCCGCCGTATCCAACGCCCGCAAACACGCCTCCGCGACCTCCTGCGACATGGCCTCGCGTCGGTCGGGGCCCGCATCAACGTGGCAGTGCGTGCAGGTCTGGTTGCAGACGCGTCCGACGTTCACCTGCAAGACCTCGACACGCCCGGCCTTAAGCGGGCTGAGGCCGTGGAGTTCGAGCCGGTCCGTGAAGCGGGGCGCCGCCTGACAATCGCTCAGGACGCGGAGCTGCGTCGCCGCGGACGCGAGCGGCGAATGGCGACGAAGGAGTGACAGAGTGGTCATATGGTTCTCTTAACGCTCGACCGGCGTGCAACAGGAGACGGCAGCATACTACGGAAGAGCGACGGGACTGCAATTTGGTGTGTGGACAGGAGCAGTGACATCGAAGGGACTCAACTCGCCTCGCAGCACGCTCGTCGCTTGGGGCGCCGCCACGCCGATCACCACGCGATTGCCCCGGACCGCTCGAACCCAGACGACCGCGTCGCCCCCGATCACGATCGTCTCTCCGACTTTTCGGCTTAGCACCAACATTGCAGCTCCTTCTGGAATGAAGAACGTGGATCGAATGTCGCCTCGTCGTTCAGCAGCAGCCGGGCTCTCCCGAGCAACTTTCGGGCGTCGCCGATGTTGATCGGTAATTCGCCCCTTTGGTTTCACGCGGATCACGGAACCGACTGCGGCGGCAATCGAATGGCGCCGCCTCGGTGCTCGACTGGAGGGGTTCCACCGCGTCGAACATCCCGCGATAGGGAGGTTGTTGCAACAACCGGAAAGTCTTCTCGCAAACCGCCATCCTGGCGCCGCGAAAATAGGTGTGCCCGTCGTCGTCTTCGATTTTCTGGAAGGGCCCGCGATAAATCACCGCCTGGTTCTTCTCGACACACGGCCCCTCCTTACCCTTGTAAGCGACGACGGTCATCGAGCGGAATTCGATCCCTTCGATCGTTTGCCAGGGGTCGCGTTGCCGCTTGACGATCTCGATGCCGTGAAAGCCGGCGGCTTCGAACTCGGACAAGAATTCGCTCTCGCGAAAGGCCCCCGACAAGCAGCCCGACCAGAGCGACGCGTCGTTCTGCAGGTGCTGCGGCACGATCTCGTCGGAGACGATGTCGCTGATTGCCGCCCGGCCGCCGTCGCGGAGCACTCGGAAGACTTCGCGGAAGAGCCGCCGGCGGTCCTGTTTGCGGACGAGATTGAGAACGCAGTTGGACACAACGCAGTCGATGGTGTCGTTGGCGACTAGCGGCTGCTCGCACCGCAAGCGGTCTTCGAGCGCCCTCAGCCTTAGCCAGCCGGTAGGGTCGCGGACCGCGTGCTGCTCTAGCTCCCCCCCGAGCAGGTCCAGATCGAGGGCGAGGTCCTGGATCATGCCGTAGCGGAAATCGACCACATCGAAGCCGATTCGATCGGCGACCGCCGCCTGATGGCGTCGCGCCAGCGACAGCATCTCGGCGTTGCAATCCACGCCGATGACGCGTCCATTTTTGCCGACGACCTGGGCGATGATGTAGCAGAGCTTGCCGCCACCCGAGCCGAGGTCGAGGACCGTCTCCCCTTCGTTGACGTAGGGCGAGGGGTCGCCGCAGCCGTAGTCCTTCGCCAGTATCTCGTCGGGAATGACGGCCAAGAAGTCGGGCGAGTATTCGACGGGGCAACAGAGGGCGGGTTCGACGCGATCCGCTGCGGCGGCGTATCGCTCGTAAACGGCGGCTTCAGGGGACGCGGGCGGTGTCTTCGGCATCGTCGATTGCGGCTAGGGGGCGACGGACAACTGCAAGAAGTCTACGCAGCGCCCGACCCAACCTCTGTGACCACCGGCACAAAGCCCCGTGTGCGAGATTTTTTCTGGCGACGTGCAAGCAGAAGCAACCACGGCGCGTAGAGACACGGGACCACGACGAAGTCGTAGAACGAAGCGCCGGCGTATGGCGTGCCGAGTATCGGCTCGTCGCTCCAGCTCGCCGAAAGCCAGAACCGCAGGTAGTACGCCATGGCGATCGGCGGTCCAGCAAGCCACAAGCGACTGCCGCCGAACGCGGCGAAAGGCATTGCCCAGACCCAGTACCAAGGGTTCTGCGTCGGCGCGACCAGCCAAAAGACGGCGAGCGAGAGAAAGCACGAATGGACGAGGCCGCGACGGCTCGGATTCTTTACGATCCGGCGGCATAAGAAAACCAAGAAGAGGCTATACGCCAAGAGCGACAATGCCCGCGTCGTAATAAACCCTGCCGTTGTCACGTCCGTCCCGAGCCAACGGGCGATCGGCGAGACGAGGGCGACTCTCGTTTCGTTGGGAACCAGCGCAAACCACGGCGCCGGCGCGGTGCTGCCGGGGTCGGACGGCCGTAGGTTCTCGACCACGAGCATGAATAAGAAGTCGTTCATCTCCCACTTCGTGAGGAACGTCGCCAGCCCATCCGGTGCGGGCCCCGCCGGCGCGGGGAGGGGCTCGGCCCCGTTGTTGTCCGAGCGATCGGAGTCTGTGTCCCGTGGGTTCAGCAACTCGGCGTCTTCCCAGTCGCCCATCGGCGCGAGAGTCGCGATCGCAACCACTGCTGACGTTGTCACGAACAGCACGCTCCGTGCGACGCCCAGCCGCGCCCCCGTGTAGCAAGTCAGCACCGGCACGAGCACGGCCGGAAACAACTTCGCGCCGACTCCCAGCCCCATCAGTATGCCTGCGACAACGGTGACGGCAGTTTTGCGACGCACGCGACGATCGGCAGCGGTCAGTACGGCGACCACCGCGGAGGTCGCCAGGAAGATCGCGATCGAGTCGAGGTGGCCTGAATTGGCGAACTCCTTCAGAACCAACGGGCACCACCCGTACGCTACCGCTAGTCCCGCTGGGAGGCCGCACAAGCGGAGCAGCAACAGAATGGCGGCGAGCGTTCCCAAGTCGAACCCAACGAGCAATGACTTGAGGACAACGACCCGCTTCGTCAACGGCGCGTCGATAGGCGAGAGCCGGTCGGCGATCGCAAACACCGCGACGCTCACCGGCGGGTAAATCGTCGTGAGCTCGGGGTAATGGACCGCTGTCAGGGCGTGCTCGATCCCCGGCGCCGCGGCCCGCAACGCGACGAGGCGTCGGAGACGGTCATCATGGGAGAGATCGGCTGTCGCCAGCAGCGCCTCGGCGGGCGAGAAGCGGTAAGGGCTTACGCCCGCGTTGGCGACGGCGCCATCCCACAGGTAACGGTAGAGGTCGATCTCAAGGATCGGTGGAGAGCTGAGCAGCGGCGCCCGCAGGAGCGCCGACGAGAGTAACACCCACGCCACCACCCTCCGTGAGGTCCGGTAGCCGCTGAAGTGGCGTATTGCGGCGTAGTAAAGGACAAAGCTCACGCCGAGCGTGCCAAACAGCAGGCCGTAAAGGCGTCCGCTCTCGGGCGTGTTCTGCGCGAAACTGAACGCCGTCTGACGCAGCACGCCGACCGCCAAGAACTGGCCGGCGAAGAGAGCCGTTGCGACAGTGAGTCGCGCCACTGATGGACGGGCCATCGGCCGTGGGGGGCGGTGCTTCAATCTCGGCGTGACCATCTAGCCGACGTTCCTCTTAAACAGACGGCGTAGTAGGCGATCGTCGTCAGTATCCGCCACCCCGCTTTGACCGAGCCGGAAAAGGTGCCGCTGATCTTGCTAACGCCAATCCGCGGTCGGTAGTCCACCGGCACCTCAACGACACGCAGCCCGGCGATAGCCGCTTTGATCTGCATCTCGATGGTCCAGCCATAGCCACGATCGGTCATGCCAAGCTCTAGCAGCGACGGGTAGCGAACGACACGAAACGGACCCAGATCGCTGTAGGCGGCGCCCCAGAGCCACCGCATCAGGCAACAGGCCAATCGATTGCCAAGGAGGCTCTGCAGCGGCATGGCCCCGCGCTCCCTATGCCCCTTCAGGCGAGAGCCAAGGACCAGATCGGCGCGGCCGCTAAAGATCGGCTCCAACAGCATCGGTAGCCTCTCGGGATAGTCGCTGAAGTCGCCGTCGATGAACGCGATGACACGCGGCGACGTAACGCCGCTCTCGGAGCGACGACGAAGCTCCGCGAGCCCCGCCTGACATGCCGCTCCGTAACCTCTCTGCGGTTCGTAGATGACGGTGGCCCCCGCCTCCCGAGCGACGTACGACGTTCGATCGGTCGAGGCGTTGTCAACGACGAGGACCTCAGCCACTCGCGGCAATCCGGCCAGGACATGCGGGAGAGCGTCCTGCTCGTTGTAAGCCGGTATGATGACGATCACCCCGAGCAGCGGATCAGCCGGAGCGCTTTGTCGGCGAGCGGCCGACGCCGCATCGTGGGCGATCGTCTCGTCAATCATCGCGTCCCCGAGCCACCGAGGGACCCGCCGGAATAACCGCCGCCCCCGCCCGCCTGAGAGTAACCATACGACGAGCCCGACGCCGTCGGCGCCCCACAGCTCCCACCGGAGCAACCACGACCCGACGCACAACCGGTCGCCGTGACGCTTGCAATTGTCAGAATCACGGCCGTTGCCACTTTCCACCCTGGATTAGTTTGCATCTGCGAGTCCTTTCGTTTCGGGCGATCTTCTCCGCTACCAAGGCGGGCTAATGTAGGAATCGTCGCCACGGACCCTTGGTCTCTGTGTCGGCCGACACAAACGCCCCGTCTACGTCGGTTATGCTTGCGGCGTGATCACCGCCAGCAGTTGGAGATTAGGTTCCCGGTTGCATCACGTCGGTGATCGCAGACACAGAAGGAACGCCAAAGTCATGCCGCCGCTAGTCAGCCGAGTCACCCACGTAGGCGCCGCCGCCAGTCCGTTCGCGAAGCCCGGACGTAACAATCGCGTTTCGCGTCAAACGGAAGTTCAGGGCGGCGTCCCGCTCTCGGCCGTCGTACCGGTAGGTCCGCTGGACGCCTCGTGGCGGAACCTTATTGGGGACCTGCGTGATTTGACGGCCATCGACGAAGTCCTCTTCTCGGCGGCTGAACCCGAGCCCGACGATTTCGCCGAACTGGTGTTGCGAGAAGGGCTGAGTTGCCGTGCTGTCTGGTTAGAAGGGTCGGCAGGTCGTGCCGCCCAGATGAACCGCGGCGCCCGCGCCGCAGGCGGGCCGTACCTTTGGTTCCTGCACTGCGATTCCCGCCTCACACCCGATGCGGTCGCTTCACTGCGACGGTCCCTCACGTCGGCGCCTGACGCTCTGCACTACTTCCGACTCCGCTTTGGACGCCCACGTCCGCGATGGATGGTCTGCAACGAGTTCGGGGTGGCGGTGCGTTCACGCCTTTTTCGCATGCCGTTCGGGGATCAGGCGCTGTGCCTGCGGAAGAACCACTTTCTGGCTTTGGGCGGCTTCGACGAATCGGCCCCCTACGGCGAGGACCATCTCCTCGTTTGGGCGGCGCGCCGACAAAAGCTGCCCCTGCGCTGCACCGGCGGAACCGTCGTCACGAGCAGCCGCAAGTACCTCAAGGAGGGCTGGGCGGCGACCACCTTGCGTCACGGCTGGATGACATGGAAACAAGCGGCAGGCCAACTTTCACCACGGCGGAGCAGCCGGCGATGATCCCCCAGCATCAATTAGCGGTCGCCGCTTTCGTCAAGACGCTAGGCTACTCGCCACTGAAGACGCGTCTGGCGGCTGGAGTTGGACGCTCCAGGGCGGATCGGTTCTACGAGCTTGCCGTTGCGGCCATCGAGACAACGTTGCTATCGATTCAGGCTCAAGGGGTTGCCGTTTACTGGGCTGTTGCGGAGCGAGACGCCACGGACGATCCGCGATGGTCGCGCCTACCGCGCGTGTCGCAGGGAAACGGTTCGCTTAATGAACGACTAAATCGCGTAACGGATTCCCTTCACGACCGCCACAGCTCGGTCCTTGTGATCGGCGCCGATAGCCCGCAACTTACCCCCGAAGAGCTGCTGGCAGCGGCCGAGTACCTGACGAGACGGCCGCCGCGTCGGACGCATGTGATCGGAAAAACCTATGACGGTGGGTTCTACCTGTTTGGCAGCAACTACCGTGTCGATCCAACTGCATGGCATAACGCTCAATTAGGTCACGAGAACGCGGCCGAATCGCTGTTGCGGGGGTTGGACCCCAAACTCCCGACAATTGAGCTTCCTCGGCGGGTGGATGCGGACTCCGCCCCCGACCTGCGATCACTACGTCATGAACTGACGCAGCTCAGGACTTGTTCGATGGCGCAGCGCGTGCTGCTTTCCTGGCTCGACGCTGAAGCAGTTACCCGGGCCGTGGCCGAGTAACACGGGCCTGACGAATCGAGAGGTGATCGATCGACGCGAAGGCTGCAATTGGGCGTGTGTGCTCATCGACACAGAAGCCCTTGCAGGACGGCGCCTAGCATGGGGCCGATGGCCGGAGCCGCGACGCGCAGCGTCTTCCCGGCGGTCCACACCGACCCGCAGGGAAACTGCGGCGTCTCCCTCACCTCGGAGAGAAGGCGATGCCTACACAGCGATTCTTCCTATTGAGTGCGACAGCTCTCGTTGGCGCCTTAACTTTTTTGGAGTCCAGCTCCTGGGCGCAGAGCGGTTCGCGCGCCCCAGTTCAACGTCAAGCGCCTGCGGTAGTAACCTCGGGGAGTGCCTCCACCGCTCGGGCAGCTTCCGATGAAGTCGCCCTCGACGGGTACTGTCCGGTCTGCATTACGGCCAGCAAGGATTGGGTGAAGGGCGCCGCGGCGATCCGGGCGGAGTTTGATGGCCAGACTTATCTCTTCCCTGCCGACGAACAGAAGCAGGCGTTTCTCGCCGCACCGGCCGACTACGTGCCCGCTCTCGGCGGTGACGACGTGGTCGAGTTCGGCCGCAGTGGGAAGCGAGCCCCGGGTCGAGTCAACCAAGCGCTGCGCTACAACGGTCGTCTGTATCTGTTCGCCAATCCTCAGAATCGCGCCGAGTTCCAGCAGAACCCCGCCGCTTTTGTGGGCGCGGACCTCGCGTTAGGCGGCGAATGCGTCGTCTGCCAAGTAAACATGCAGCAGCGCGTCGCCGGCAAGCCCGAGTTCACCGCGGTGCATGAAGGGATCCGCTACCAATTCCCGGGCGAGGAGCAGCGGGCGATGTTCGTTGCCGCGCCCGACAAGTATGTCCCCGCAGCCTCCGCGGGGACGGCGGGGAGCGGCTCTCGCGCAGGTTCCGCAACCCGGCCCGCCTCGCCCCCAGCGGGCGCTGGTTCGGGGTCGCGGTGACCATCGCAGGAGATTTTCCCGCCGCCGGGCGGTCTTGGGTTCTCTCAAGGCCGCCCGGTTTTTTTGCGTCGATGGCGGTGAGCGTCTTGCCGCTATCTCGTCCACGAGAGCCAGTGCTTAAAGAGCTTCTTCACTAGCGGCGTGAGCTTGGTGCGGTTGAACTGATCGCCCAGCTTCCGCACCGCTTCGGCCTGCGTCGGATAGGGATGGATGGTGGACCCGATCTTCGAAAGTCCCAGACCGTGTGTCATCGCAAGCGTCAGCTCCGCGATGATGTCGCCCGCGTTGGGCGCCACCACCGTAGCGCCGAGGAGCTTGTCCGTTCCCTTCTTCGTGGTGACAAGCACAAACCCTTCGGTCTCACCCTCCAATATCGCCCGATCGACCTCTTCGAACGATTGCTTGTAGACATCGAATTCGATGCCTCGCTCTTCGGCTTCGTGCCGGTAGAGGCCGACGTGGGCGACTTCGGGTGATGTGTACGTGCACCAGGGAATGGTCAAGGCGGACGCCTTCTTCCGCCCCTTAAACAGAGCATTCTGGATCACCAGCCGCGCCATAAAGTCGGCCGCGTGCGTGAACTGGAAGCGTGAGCAGACGTCGCCCGCTGCATAGATGCGGCGATTGGTGGTTCGTAGATGGTCATCGACGCGAACGCCTTTCACGTCGTACTCGACGCCGACCGACTCCAGGCCAAGACCTTCGACGTTCGCCTTCCGACCGGCCGCGATCAGAAGGCGGTCGACCTTCTCGTTGTAGCCCTTGCCGTGTGAGGAGAGCGTGACCACAACCCCGGCGCCGTCGGCATGAACGCGGATCTCCTTGCCGCAGCAGAGCAGGTGGACGCCGTCCCTAACGAGCGCCCGCTCCACGACAGCCGCCGCGTCGCGATCTTCGCGCGGCAGCACGCCGTGAGAAGTCTCGATCAGAAAGACCTCTGAGCCGAGCTGCGCGAAGGACTGCGCCATCTCACAGCCGATCGGTCCGGCGCCGACAATCGCGATGCGGGCCGGCGCCTCGGTCAGCGAGAAGAGGGTCTCGTTGGTGAGGTAAGGAACGGATTCGAGGCCAGGTATTGGCGGCGCAGCGGCGCGGGCGCCGGTGGCGATAACCGCCTTGGAGTACCGCAGCCGAGAACCGCCCACTTCGACTGCGTCGCCACCAACAAACCGTGCCTGGCCGAAGTAGACATCAACGCCCAGGCCCTTGAAGCGACTTGCCGAGTCATTAGGGCTGATCTCGGAGCGAAGCCGACGCATCCGCTCCATCACGGCGGTGAAATCGATGTGGGGTTCCGACGCAACGCGGACTCCAAAATCACCCGCACGCCGCACCGCTGCGGCTGCCCGGGCGGAGCTGATCACCGCCTTGGACGGGACGCAGCCGACGTTGAGGCAATCACCTCCCATCAGGTTGCGTTCAATTAGTGCTACCCGCGCGCCCAGTCCGGCGGCGCCTGCCGCGGCGACGAGTCCTGCGGTGCCGGCGCCAACCACGACCAAGTTGTATCGTCCGTTGGGAGCGGGGTTGACCCAGTCTGTCGGGTGGACGTTCTTTTGTAACTCGGCGTTGTGAGCGTCGAGTGGGAGCAGAGCTTCGTTAGACATAGCGCCCGTTTCGGGTCGGATAGAGTTAGGGAGAGGGGGCCGCGTCCGCCGCAGCATTGTTCTCACTCACGGGGCGTCGCCACTTGCGCAGCGCAAACCGCACTCCCAGAGGAAACACGCCTAGCAGCACAAAGGCCCCCGTGATCTGCGCGAGCTGAGCGGGCGAGAAGACCGCCCCAACGCCCTCGTCGGCTAGGCGGTTCAGGCTCGGCACGCTGGCGCCGGCGTAAACGTAGACCGCGGTGCCCGCCAGCATTCCCAGTTGGCTGACCCACCAAAAGGTCCAGGTTCGGATCGGCGTAAGCCCCATCACCGCGTTGATGACGAAGAAGGGAACGGCCGGGATCAGCCGCAAGGTGAAGAGGAAGAACGGTCCGTCCCTCTCCAAGGCTTCGTTGAAGGACGTAAGGCGATCGCCGAACCGGCGCTGGATGGCGTCTCGGAAGAGATACCGGCTGAGAATGAAGGCCAGCGTCGCGCCGGCGGTCGAGGCGAAGCTGACCAACGGGATGCCTTTCGCTGCGCCAAAGTACCAACCGTAAGCCAGCGTCAGGACGGCCGCGCCTGGCAGGGACAGCCCCGTCGCCAGCACATACAGCAAGAACGCGCCGCCGTAGACCGCCAGCGGTCGCCTTTGCTGTGCGTCACGGAGCTGTGATTCATACAGCGAGAGGTTCTCAAGCGTCAGGACCTCGCGGTACCGGATCGAGACCGTCGCGATGACACCGACGATCGCTATCAACACGAGGGCCTTCACCCATCCGTGACGGTTGCCGCTAAGGGAGGGGTCGCTCTTGGAGGGCGTCATGCTATTTCACTTGGGGCGAATTGGGATGCTACCGACGCTGATCGTTGAGCCCCCAGTCGTACTCCAAGTAGAGCACGTTCGCCGCGCCACTCGTCGCCAGCCGGCGGGCTTCGTCGGTAGGAAGCAGCGGCGCGATGGTTTGCAGTCGGGCCGTCTCGCTGGCCCCAAAGTCTTTCTCGAACCATTGCAGGATCGGCGACAATGAAAGCGTGCTGCGGGACACGTCGGCCTGGAACTTTTTGGGGTCGGCAAAGAACTTCTCTGCGTTATCCGTCAATTGAGCGTCGAGCTGGTCCGCTTGGTAAGCTTCGTTCCGCAACGGGGGACAGCCGATCGAGGCGCAAACAATCGCAAAGTGAACGCGGGAGTCCCCCATCGGCCGCAAGACTTGGTGCTCAATGTCGTCGAGCGAGTACTCGACCCCTCCCACGGGAAGTTTCAGGTCCTTCCAGATGTTGTAGCCCCAGAGCTTGGCGGTATGGTTGCGGATGCTGCTGGTAGGATATTCGCGGAGGATGCCCCGCACCGTGACCGCGTTGTACGCATTGATCCAGAAAGCCTTCACCGCGGCTTGCGGCGAGTTGGCAGCAATTCTTGCTCCTGCGAGCTGCTGCAGGTACCGATCGAGTGCCGCGATGTCCGCTGCCGACGCTTTCCAGGCTTGGTAATCGACCATCCCCGCGTCATCGACGTACTTCTGCAGAAGAGCGGTCCATTCGCGGTGATCGATGAATTCGACGGCGGTGGTGGGACTCGTCGGCCGTGCCGCTTGCACCGTAGGCCCGCCGGATACGGGATACGCTAGCAGAACGAACGTGCCGAACATTGACGCTCTAACGAAGGAGGCTCTCAAGGAAGATCCTGCTGTTGGGTTGGGAAACTGTCGAATCGCCCCGTGTCTGGTCAATCTTCGACCCTGTCCTGTGCGAATGTCTGTGACTGGCTGCACACTTCACTTCCGTGAGTAACGGCAGTAGCGGCTCAAGGCGAACCAAATACCTCCTCGCCCTGCAATAATTGGCGTCGATCGCGACTTATCGGGGCAGGAGTACCCCCGTCCGTGACGAGAGCCCCCGAGAACCCTGGCGATTGCGGCACTCTAGCGACGATAAGTCCGACCGCTTCCTTGAGCACCTGAAGCCGCTTCGGGGGGCGCTAGAGTCCTACGCGCGGAAGATGGTGCGGCGGGTGGCGGGGGCTGAGGACGCGTTGCAAGAAGCGGTGATGAAGGCTTACCGCGACTTCGACCGCTACGCGGAAGGGACCAACTTCAAGGCGTGGGTTTTCAAGTATCTGAACCTCGAAATCCTCACCGCTAATCGGCGATCGGCGCGGCATGACCACGACCTGCTGCCGTTCGAACCCTTGGCGAAGGCTGAGGACCAAGCCTTTGATCACATCGCCCTTGATGCCTTGCCCGAAGTAGCGGGAGACCTCCTCGATCGCTGTGACACCGAGCTAGCAGGCGCCATCGCAAAGCTGAATGAAACAGAGCGGGCCGTGCTGCTGCTCCGGGCGTTAGCCGAGCTGAAGTACCACGAGATCGCCGACGTGCTGGGCCTGCCGGTCGGCACCGTGATGAGCCACCTCTCGCGTAGCCGCCGGCGTCTGCGTGAGGAACTGGCCGCGTGGGCTGCCGCCCACAACCTGGGCGCTAAGCCCGAGAACGAAACCGCTTAGGGCGATCACAGGATGACCAACAACCAACCCGCCGACCTCACCTGCGACCAGACGCGGCGGCTCTTCGAGCTATACGCCGACTCCGAAGGGGACGCCGCGAATTTTCAGCAGGTCAATCGCCACCTCAGCGACTGCGAAGAATGCGCCGCTTGGTACGCGGGGCAGTTACGGTTTGAGTCGGGGCTGGCGGAAAAGCTGCAAGCCGAGGCCGCCACATCAGACTTATGGAATAGCGTTGAGGCCCGAATTCAATCGACGCCCAAGCGCGTCCTAGCGCCGTTCTGGCTCTTCACCGCCTCCGCCGCCGCTGTGGTCTTGGTTGCGTTGGGGTGGCGGCTGCTCTCCAACGACCTTTCCGACTCCGGCGGTCTCTTCTCACTGGCGATGGGCGGTCACGAGCGGCTGGTAGACGGCAGCGAGCCGCTCCAGATCGCCAGCGAGTCGGACCTGGAGGTCGAGGCGTATCTGAAGCGACGCGTCGATTTCCCCGTGCGTTGTCCGCCGCGGCACGATGCAGGCTTTGTGGTGCGAGGAGGCGGCGTCTTATCGCTCGGCGCTACGCCCGCCGCCTTTGTGCATGGCGTGATTGGCGCCGGCAAGGCTTCGGTCTTCATCCTCCCGCGCGACGGGCTTGTCGGCTTTCAACGCGAAAGCGAGTCGCTCGGACGGTCGGAGGTCCTGCGCCATCGGGCGAACGGATTGGGCGTGGTCGTGGGAGCGATCGACCAGAACGTGGTTATCGTCGTCGGCCCCGAGCCCGAGGCCGAACTGGAACGGGTCCTGAAGGCTTACGGAACGTACCCCCACCATCAAGCCGCGGCCTAGTCGCCCTCGGACTATCGCTGAAGGAACCGCCGCTCATGGTGTTAGGGAAGACAGCCTTGCGTTACACGACCGCGGTCCTGGCTGCGCTCTGGACAACGTGTGTGGCGTTTGGCGCCGATCCGATCACCGAGCACTTCCCCAACGCCATCAACTCCGGCTGCATGAAGTGCCACGCCGGCATCGAGCTGATCCGCGAGCCCGACTCGCAGATGATGCGGCAAATCATGGCCCGCGGCGAGGCGATGGGCGACCCAGCGGGCTGCGTCGTGTGCCACGGCGGCGATCCTACCGAGACCGAAGACAAAGCCGTCGCCCACGGTGGTGGGAAGGTAGACGGCTTCTACCCCGCGCCCGGCAGCCCGTGGGTCAACAACGACACCTGCGGGCAGTGCCACCAGGACCAGGTCCGTGTCCAGTGGACGAGCCTGATGATGACCGAGGCGGGGAAAATCCAGGGCGTCTGCTGGGCCTTCGGCGGTCTCACCGGTTACGAGCACCGCTGGGCCAACTACGCCGTTGAAAACCCCGATGACCCGAATGAGCGGCTTGGAACGGAGAAGTACCGGGTCTACATGGAGGCCCTCAAGAAGCTGGAGCCCAACGTCTTCGTCGATGAGCACGAGCCCCTTCCCGAGGCGCTCAAGGAAGACGAGCTGCATCGGCTCAACGAAGACCCCTCACTGGCCGCGTTCACTTACATCCGCCAAGAGTGTCAGCGTTGTCACCACGCGGTGAAGGGCCGCTCGGAACGAGGCGACTACCGCGGCATCGGATGCTCGTCGTGCCACACCCCTTACGGCAACGAAGGTTTTTATGAGGGGGGTGATCCGACCATCCCGCGCGATGAGCCGGGCCACATGCTCGTCCATTCGATCCAAGGGACCCGTGAGGCGAAGGTCACCGTCCACGACAAGGTCTATAGCGGCATCCCGGTCGAAACCTGCACCACCTGCCACGACCGCGGCAAGCGGATCGGCGTTTCGTTTCAAGGGCTGATGGAGACCCCCTATCAGGCGCCTTACGCGGCCGATGGCGGCCCGCAGCCCGCGCTGCACTCCAAGCACTACATCGCGATGGAGCAAGACATTCACTACCAGAAGGGGATGACCTGCCAAGACTGCCACACGTCGATCGACGTTCACAGCGACGGGTTCCTCGCGGCGGCGAACCTTGCGGCGGTGCAGATCGAGTGCGCCGACTGTCACGGCACGCCCGAGAAGTACCCGTGGGAACTGCCGCTAGGCTTCATGGACGAGTTTGCGATGAAGCCCGCCGATGGCGAGCCGCGCGGCCTTGCCGAGGAGCAGCTCTCGCACACACTCCAGGGGCATGTCCACGAGCCGAGAGACGGGTATCTACTCACCGCGCGGGGCAATCCGTACGAGAACGTCGTGCGAGATGGCAACGAGGTGATCGTTCACACGGCCGCCGGCAAAGACCTACGCCTTCAGCCCCTCAAGAAACTGTTCGACGAGGACAAGGTCAGCCAGGAAGGGAAGGTGGCGATGAAGGGCGTCGCCACGCACCTCGACCGGATGGAGTGCTACGCGTGCCACACCAGCTGGACGCCGCAGTGCTACGGGTGTCATGTGAAGATCGACTACTCACAGAAGGACAAGTGCCCCGAGTGCAACGACTCGCAGCGCGCGTTCGACTGGGTCGCCGCCGGCAGGCTCCACCAAGAAGAAGAGCATCGCGCCGACCGGGGCGAAGCGGGCTACGACACCTATGCCCCGGGAAAGATCACCGAGGATCGCTCCTACACCCGCTGGGAAGAGCCCATGCTGGGGATCAACGGCGAGGGCCGTGTCACGCCGCTCGCGCCCGGCTGCCAGGTCTCGGTGACGATCATTGGCGAGGATGGTAAGCCGATCCTGGTCAACCATATCTACAAGCAAGAGCCGGGCCTGGAACGCAGCGAAGAAGGACAGCTCGCGATCGACATGAGCCCCACCCAGCCGCACACCACCACCAAGAACGCGCGTAGCTGCGAGTCGTGCCACGCGACGCAGAAGGCGCTGGGGCTCGGGATTGGCGGGACACGCCCTTGGAACGAGCAGCACACGGTGGACCTCGAAACGGTCGATGGCGACATCCTCCCCAAGCAGACACGCCCCCAGCAAGAAGCGATCAAGAACCTCGACCACGACTGGTCGCAGATCGTCACCGAGGAAGGCGTGCAGGTGGCGACCGTCGGTCATCACTTCCAGCTCTCGCGAGCCTTCAACCTCGAAGAGATGCAGCACATCAGCCGCGAGGGGACCTGCTTGGCGTGTCACCAAGACATCCCCGACGAGTCGCTCGCCGTGAGCTTTCTCCATCACGTCGCCGAGTTCACCGGACAACTCCCCAAGACGACCGAGCAGCACAGCGGCCTTGTGCACAAGATCATGCTGATGAGCGCGTGGGTGCAGCTTGGAGCGGCGGTGCTGATTCCACTTGCGGCGACCGTTGCCTTCTGGCGTTGGCGTCGGCGCAGGTATGCTGCTAAGTCTTCACCGCCGCCGGGATCGCTTCCACTGTAGGTAGGCGTCGCCGGAAGAGGATTTGCGAAGCTCCCACGCCGATGCATAGTATGGCCGAAGGCTCCATCGGTCCGACCGACCGATGCAAATTTTGATCGCCGCTCAGTACGCGTTTGTCGTAAACGCCTGCGTGGCTTTCGACATCCGCCATACCTGCGGAGGCTTCATCGTTC
>JBGSJY010000113.1:0-6635 GCA_041741515.1 Pirellulales bacterium
ACTTCAACGACGACCTGATGCGCGGCGCGGTCGCGGCGGACTACGCACCGGCGATCGGCGGCGCGGACGTGCCGGGCACCATGGAGGATTCGCCATCGGCATGTGCGGCACCCGAGCCGAGCGCCGCGGTGACCGACACCGACCTCGAGGCCGCTGCAGAAGAACTCACCAATCCACCGGACGTGACCGCGCTCGGCATGCTCCTCGGCCGACTCGTTCTCGCCCGGCTCGACCCGCTGACGGAGCGGCAGGTCCTGGCGCGCATCAAGAGCCGCACGGGCGTCGCCATGTCGGTGCTCGACAAGCAGGTCGCCGAGCTGCGCCGGCGGCTGAACACGACCGGTGATCTCTCGCACCGCGCAATCCGTCCGGCCTGGTCGCACAAGCTGAGGCTCGATCTCGCCGGCCAGCCGGAGCGCAACGAGGCTAACGTCATCACCGCGCTGAGCTGCGACGAGACCTTCGCTGGCTCCATCGTCTTCGACGCGTTCCGCCAGGAGATCGTCGTCACCCGGCCGCTGCCATGGGATGCCTCAGACGCGTCCTCGCCCCGTCCATGGACCGACAGCGACGACGTCCGCGCGGCGGAATGGCTGCAGCGCCGCGAGCTGAACGTGACGCCCATTACCGTCAGCCGCAGTGTCGGCGCGGTCGCGCGCGAGATCACCATCCATCCGGTGCGCGATCATCTCGGCGCGCTCGCCTGGGACGGCGTCCCCCGCATCGAGACCTGGGCCTGCCGCTACCTCGGGGCGGAGGACACCCCGTTCCACCGCAGCGTCGGGGCGCTCTGGCTGATCTCCGCCGTGGCGCGCATCTTCCGGCCCGGCGTGAAGGCCGACCACATGCTGGTGCTGGAGGGACCGCAGGGCGCGCGCAAGTCGACCGCCCTGAAGATCCTCGCCGGCGAGGACTGGTTCACCGACGAGTTGCCGGACCTCGGCTCCAAGGACGCTGCCATGCACATGCAGGGCGTCTGGATCATCGAGATCGCCGAGCTCGACGCCATCGGAAAGGCCGAGGTCTCGCGCATCAAGGCGTTCCTCACGCGCACCACCGACCGCTTCCGCCCGCCCTACGGCCGCTACACCATCGAGGTGCCGCGGCAGTGCGTCTTCGCCGGCACCGTGAACCCGGACACCTACTTGCGCGACGAGACCGGTAACCGGCGGTTCTGGCCGGTCCGCTGCGGCGCCATCGACATTGATGCACTCGCGCGCGACCGCGACCAGCTCTGGGCCGAGGCCGTGGCCCGGTTCCGCGCTGGCGCGATCTGGTGGCTCGACACGCCCGAGCTCATCGCCGCTGCCACCGCCGAGCAGGAGAAGCGCTACCAGGCAGACGCCTGGGACGACCTGATCGAGCGCTGGCTGTCCTATGAGCTGCGGACCACCGGCGGCGGGTACCCGGGCTACGAGCCCACCGTGAAAGAGACCGTCCCGCGCGTGGCAGCGCTCGTGGACGTGTCCATCGGCGAGATCCTCGAGCAGGCGATCGGCATTGAACCTGCCCGCTGGACCAAGGGCGACCAGATGAGGGTGGGCGCCTATCTCCGGGCGAAAGGCTGGGTGCGGTACCGCTATCGACAGGAGGGCGGTCGCAAGGCGCCACGCGAGTGGCGGTTCAAGCGCGAGCCCGAATAGACCGTTCTTACCCCTTGCGAACCAGCGCGCGGCACAACTGCCGCGCGTTTTTTGTTTTCCGGTGGCCCTACCTTCTGTTGGTGACCCTACCTGGCCGCTGAGGTCGGGACACGAAAACATGTGCAGAAACAACGGTGTCCCCACCTGATGGCCGTGTCCCTACCTTTTTCTCTACCTTTCGTGTGGGAACATGAATATCGGTCGATATACGTTCCCTATATGAAAGAGTAGGAACCCGCCAAGAAGTCGCAAGGTAGGGACACGGAAGATTAAATCATTGATCTTGTGTTATAATCCGTGGCCCCACCTTGCGGAAAGGTAGGGACACCGGGCCGAGGTAGGGACACGCGGGACAATCGCGCCGAGCGGGCGCTGGCGGCATCCATTCTCGGTTGCGACGACGGCGGGTGACGGCTACATTTTGTGGTGACCAAAGCCGAAGGCCCACGATCCGTGAGCCTTCACCATGCAGAACCTCTGTACGGCCCCAGCGCCGCCAATCGACGCAGACCGCGCGCGCGAGCCAGCGGTGCCTGAACCAGCATTGCTCGCCCTCGACCTCGGCACCACCACCGGCTGGGCGCTGCGGGGCAACGATGGCCGGATCGTCAGCGGCACCGTGTCCTTCCGTCCCAGCCGCTACGACGGCGGTGGTATGCGCTATGTCCGCTTTCGTGCCTGGCTGGACCAGCTGGCGGACGATGCTGGGGCGATCGCCGCGATCCACTATGAGGAGGTCAGATCCCACGCGGGCACCGACGCCGCGCACATTTACGGAGGTCTGCTCGCCACGCTGTCGGCATGGTCCGAGCAGCGGGCCATCCCGTACCAGGGTGCGCCGGTCGGGACCGTGAAGAAGCACGCCACCGGCAAGGGCAACGCCGGAAAGCCGGCGATGATCGCGGCCGTCCGTGCCCGCGGGTTCAGCCCGACTGACGACAACGAGGCGGATGCGCTCGCCATCCTGCTCTGGGCGATCGAGACCAACGGAGGCCTGCGGTGAAGGGCGAGGCGATGCTGCGGCAGGCAGCGCGTGTAGTCGGTCAGCGGCGCCGGGCGTACGGCGATCCGGCTGCGTCGATGGCGGCCGTGGCCGCCCGCTGGTCGATCACGCTGGGACAGCCGGTCACCACGGCGCAGGTGG
Source organism: Pirellulales bacterium (assembly GCA_041741515.1). Lineage (GTDB taxonomy): Bacteria > Planctomycetota > Planctomycetia > Pirellulales > Lacipirellulaceae > Botrimarina. Next base: position 2,788 of record JBGSJY010000113.1, read on the forward strand.
TGCTCTGCCTCATCGATCTGAAGCTGGCCCGGCTCGGTCACGACCCGGCGCACGCGGACTCGATCCTCGACGTGGCGGGCTACGCCGCTGTGCTGCAGGAGGTGCGGTCATGAACGCGATGAAGTGGCACCCCCGCGGCTACGGCGGACAACGTCGCGCACCCGACCAGGTCAAGCGGGACGGTTGGCAGGAACAGGGCGTGCTTGCCGTCGCCATCGACGACGAGCGGCTGACCTGGCCGGAGCGCGAACTCGTCCGCCAGCTCGGCGACAAGCTCTACGGCAAACGTCCGGAGGCGGCCCATGGCTGAGTGGACCCGAGACATGGTGGAGGAGCGCGTCGAGGAGGCGGCCGACGTGCTGAAGCAGCTGCCGCCGGTCCGGCTCAGCGGCTACTTCAGCACATGACCGGACATCCTGCGCAGCTTCGGCGACCGGGTCGGTGCTAACCCGGTCCCGATGCGCCGACCACCGCCGAACCCCGCCGCGATCAGCCGCATGGAGGAGACGATCACCTGGAACCGCTTCCTCGAGCGCGACGAGTGCCATCTTATGTGGGCGCGGGCCGAGGGCACGCCGTGGAAGCACATCTGCTACCGCTTTGGCATAAGCCGGCCCACGGCACACCGGCGGTACAACTACGCGCTAAGCGTCATCGCTTGGCGGCTCAACGGCCGGCAGGTGCATCATCGGCGTGGTCGGCGGTTCGTCGTAGCGCGGGCTGGATGAGCCGCACGGCCGGCAGGTGCACTACAGTCGGGGGCGCAGGTTCGTCGGCGTGCGAGCGCGCGGTTGGAATCGGGCGCCGGCGGGCTCGCCATCCGCGCCGGCATCTACTATCGGCGGTCACAATGATGATGGTGCCGACGAAGTGATCTTGGACCCCAGCGCGGTCACGAATACCACACGCCTGTCGCGGACTTCGGCAAGAGCCCCGGTGTCGGACACGGAGCCAGAATCTCCGCGTCTGCACCAAGACTGATCCAACTTGACCTAACTTGAAGCCAGGGGACTTGCTTTAGCCCTCTCCGCAGCCGAAACATCAAGGTCAGTACCGTCCGAACTCATCAATTGTACGATAGTATCGTGCAGCTCGGGGCCTATAATAAGGGGTAGAAGAACCGAACTGGTATCTTGATGACCCGATGACGCTCTCCAGTCGACAGTGTCAAAAGCGCCGCAGTTTTCGCAAACAGCGACCCACCCGGCGTGCACGTGATGGCAGTTGCCGCAGGTCCACTGCGGCCCGCGTGAGGCGCCAAGTGCCGCGGCGAGCCGGCCACGTACTACCGAGTCAGGTGCCCCTTGGCCGCGCTCGATTGCCGCAATAAGCGCAAGACTTCGAGTAGTTGGACTAGTCTCGAAAAGTTGGCCGAGCGCTTCGCGTGCTGCTGCAAAGTCTTTGTCTGCTAGTGCAAGTTCAGCTGTCAGCATCCGGCTTTCAGGATGGTCGGGTGCAGCCCGGGTCAGCATTTTGAACCGCTCGCGGCGTGCCTCAGGGCTCTCGTCTGGCTCAATCGCTGCAAACGCTGCAGCAAGATCAGGATGAGGATTGACAGCCCACGCACCAACTAGTGTTTCAACCGCGCGCTGAGGAGATCCGTCTGCGACGTAAGCATCTGCCGCGAGCATGGCCGCCGGCACCAATGACGGCGCGAGCTGATTGGCCAGCTTGGCAGCCTCATACCCACGTACGACGCTGCCTTCCGCCAACGCTTGGCGTGCGGCGACCAGCGAAAGACTTGCGTCGCGCCGTACGATTGAGCCATTCCGAGCCACTTCACGGATCGCACGAAAGGAATCCTCTAGCCCCGAAAAGGGTTTCTGGGCAGCAGAGGAGAGCCTCGCTTCTTTGGCAAAGCCTGCCAAAATCAACGCGAGGTTAAAGGACCCGAAGGCAAACAGCGCTAGCACGACGGAAAAATCTGCACCTATATCGGTTAGAATTGAATGCATGCTTTGCACCTCCGAGAATGACGTATTTAGGAAGGGCCGCTCGGTTTCCAAGTGCCTGAGAGCGATCGCACGGTTTTCATGAGGTATCTTTCGCTCACAGTTTCCTCACTAGATCTCCTTGGAGCGCATCAAACTCCGCAGCAGTGTCAGTCGCTGCCTGAAACCGACGATGCGCGCGTCGTCTTTCGTTCCAAGCGACGGCCGCTCCAACAAAGAACATAGCAGGCACCAAGGGCATAGCCAACGTTCCGGTCGCAACTGCCACGGTAGCAGCGAATCCACCGCCAAGCGACCCTCCGACGGCATAGTTCCAAGTTCCTTCCTTCATTTCCTTTTGGTCGGAGGCGTAGCTGGCGAGCCGGTTGCGCTCCTTGATCAAATGCATGACGAGAAGCTCTGTTACCTCCTGACGTCGGTTCCCGAACAGGGATGCCGGGTCGCGAAGCGCTTTCGCAAGCGCTCTGCGTTTGGATAGATCCTTGGCGACCATTGGAATAAGTAACCGAATCTCCTCCACGACCCCGGGCTTGTCCAGATCGAGCAACAGGACGATACAGCTGATCAAGCGGTCGACGTCTCTGTCCAAGTCTTCACCCCTAGCTACTAAGGAGAGAGCCGCCAGTAGGAGATCCTGCACCTCGCGAACGCAAGCCATTTCGCACTCTAGCCTGGAGCAGCGGCACTAAGAGACGGCCGCCATGTAAGCCAGACGGTCTCGAAGCCTAAGTACCACTCCGCGTGTAGCGAATAACGCGCGATGTCTGTCACGGTCAGCTCAAGACTACGGGAGCACCTGCTCGAGATGCAGTGTGTATGATCTGTCAAGACAAATCGTCTTTGTGAGACATCGACAGTTGAGACACTGAGGGGGTTTCACTTTCGCGGCGGAGATGGATAGAAAAGCGTCATGGTCGGATATGTGCGAGCGCGACGGATGAAGCAGAGGCGACGGTGACAGGTCACAGATCAGTTCGCAGTCGCCGTTGGCTACCAACCGTATGAAGCAGAACGCGAGCATCGTCCGTTAACCCACTGATTGTACGGGTCCCTCCTGGCGGGAAACGTATGTGGGAGGGCTCAGCGCGACGCTTCCCCAGTGACATCGGCAAAACAGGCCGCTTCGTTTCGCTTCGCGCGATCCGCCAATGATTGCAGCGCCTTGGGCCCGCCCGACCGCCGCCCGAAGCGAAACGCCCCCCGAGGGGCATTTCGCTTTCGCCGATCTGCGGCTTGAACCCGCGGTTCGGTTTCGGGCTCGTCCGGCAGGCGGGCGAACTCTGAGCAAGAACCGGCGGTTGCCGCCTTCCGCCGCTCGAACGCTTGGCGACCTCTGACCTGGCGACCGCCGGGCGCCCGCGCGCCGGCTACGCTGCTTCAGGCGAGGAGCGTCGTCATGACCATGAAGTAGAGCAGGATCGTCAGCACATCCTGGATGATCGTCGCCAGCGGCCCGGAGCCGAAAGCCGGATCGACGCCGATGCGCGCGAAAGACCAGGGCAGAAGCAGGCCGATCGTGCTAGCGAGCGCGCCGGCGACCAGCAGCGACAGTCCGACGCCACCGGCCAACTTCGGATCACCGAACCAGGCCCACACCGCGCCGAAGGCGAGGAGGCCGAGCGCCAGGCCGATCATCGCGCCGGTCGCAAGCTCGTTTAGCAGGAGCCGGGACAGCGGGCTCTGGCGAACCGCCAGCCCTCGCACCGCGATCGCCTCGGTCTGGGTGCCGATGGCGTCGGTGAGATAGACCAGCGAAGGAATGAAGAAGGCGATGGCGAGATTGGCGTTCAGCGCAGACTCGTAGCGCGCCATCACCATCGCTGCGGCGGCGCTCAGCACGAGCCCCACCAGCAGCCAGGGCAGCCGCCGCGACACGCGCCACAACGGCGGGTCCTC
>JBGSJY010000114.1:0-1647 GCA_041741515.1 Pirellulales bacterium
CCGGGCCAGGGCCGCCGTGCCCACTTGGTCAACTAGGGCGACGTACTGCTCATCGGAGAGCGGCTGGGCGGCGAGCTCGGCGACGATCTTCTCCGCCTCGGCCGCCGCGCCGAGGTCGGCGAGCGTCAACGCGGCTTCAACAAAGTGCCGTGGCTCGGTGCGTGGCAGCGAAAGCGTCGCCTCGATGGCGGGGCTCGCCGCCTGCGCGAAGGTTGCTGCTAGCGACAGCGTTAGGGCAAGAATGGTTCTCATGTGGGCTTCGCCTCGTTCATTCCCGACCCACCATCCGAACCCAGCCGGCCGCGCCAGAGCTTCAATTGCTCGGCGACCAGTTCGGGGCGCGTCGAGCCGACGCTGCGGAACGCCTGCACCGCGTGCTCGACGCCCAACACGTTGTAGAGCGACTCGTCAAGCTGCGGGCACAGCTCCTGGTACGCGGATAGCGGCAGGTCCGCCAGTCGCACGTTGTCTTTCATCGCTTGGCCCACCAGCTTGCCGACGATGCCGTGGGCCGTGCGTTGGGGCACGCCAAGGTGGATGAGGTGCTCCATGAAGGTGGTGGCGTCGAGGTAGCCGCGGTCGAGCCGTTCGGCGATTGCCTCGCGCTTTAGCTCCGACCCCGCCACCAGCGGCGCCGCCAGCTCGAGGCACTTCCGCACCGTGTCCGCAGCGTCGAAGACGCGTTCTTTGTCTTCTTGCAGGTCGCGGTTGTAGGCGAGCGGCAGGCCCTTGGTGAGCACCAACAGGCTCTGCAACGAGCCGATCACCCGCGCGCTCTTGCCACGCGTCAACTCGAGCACGTCCGGATTGATTTTCTGCGGCATGATCGAGCTGCCGGTGCAGAATTGCTGCGGCAGTTTGATGAAGTTGAACTCCGTGGTGCTCCAGAGGATCCATTCCTCGGCCCAGCCCGAGAGGTGGATCGCGATCAGCGACAGCGCCGAGACGAACTCGATGGCGAAGTCGCGGTCGCTCGACGAGTCGAGGCTGTTCGCCACGAGGCCCTCGAAGCCCAGGTCATCGGCGACCATCTGGCGGTCGATCGGGATTGTCGTGCCGGCCATCGCGGCGGTCCCCAGCGGCAGCAGGTTCACCCGCTTGCGGCAGTCGGCAAGACGGTCGCGGTCGCGCTGGTACTTTTCGACGTAGGCGAGCCAGTAGTGGGCCGCCAGCACGGGCTGGGCCCGCTGCAGGTGCGTGTAGCCGGGGAGGATGACGCCCTCGTCCTGCGCGGCGCGGCCGACGAAGGCGCGCTGGAGGTCGGCCAGCAACTGGTCGAGCTGATCGATCGCTTCGCGGACCCACATCCGGAAGTCGAGCGACACCTGATCGTTGCGACTGCGGCCCGTGTGGAGCTTGCGGCCGACGTCGCCGATGCGGTCCACCAGGGCCCGCTCGATGTTCATGTGGACGTCCTCGAGCTCTTGCTTGAAGACGAACTTGCCCGCGGCGATCTCCCAGCCGATCTGGGTGAGCCCCTCGATGATCTGGTTCTTCTCGTCGTCGGAGAGCACGCCGACGCGGGCGAGCATCGTGGCGTGGGCGACGGAGCCGCGGATGTCCTGCTGGTACATCCGGCGGTCGTAAGAGACGCTCTCGCTGAAGGCCTCGACGCGGGCGTCGGTGGCGGCGTCGAAGACGCCGCCC
>JBGSJY010000115.1:0-2058 GCA_041741515.1 Pirellulales bacterium
GATGCGGAAGCTCTTGGGATTCGGCAAGCCACGCGCCCTCCAGGGACTGCTCGCCTCGTTGCTCGCGCAACTCATCGCCCGCATGCAGGCACTCCTTATCGTCCTCCGGCTCTGGCGGTGGCCAAAATCAACGGCCTGCTAAACTGGCCAAACTAAAGTCTACTCCGACGCCATTTCTGTCACGGGATCGATAGTCGGGGCCTCACAGATCAACAGATCACTAGTGGCAGTAGACTCAGCGATACGAGTGCCATTGGCGGCTCCGATAGGGTGAACAACGGTGTGTTCGCGCCCGGCACATCGGCCGGCACGACCACCGTCGGCGGCCTCCAGATTATGCCCGGAGGTATCCTCGATAACGAACTCGGCCCCTCGTGCGACCATATCGTCATCACGACTAACGGCAATGTGGCTTAGAGCGGCGTCTCGAACGTCTCGCTGCTTGGAGGTTTCCTTCCTACAATAGGTGCGGCTTTCAGCTTGCTCGAGGGGTCGTCGGTTGTTTGCCGGCGCCGTTGACGAAGTCGACATGCCCTCAGTCAAGGGATTGACTGTTGGCGTGACGCCGAGCGCGTATTCCCTCATGCTGCAAGTTGTTGAGCCGCCGCATCTGGCCGCCGATTACAACGGAAAAGGCGTTGTCGACGCCGCCCATTACACCGAATGGCATGACAGTATCGGCTCGGGTACGTCGCTCACTTACGACGATACGTCTGGCGTCGGTGCTGACGATTACATCCGTTGGAAAGCAACTGTGGTCGATCCGCCGGCAATGCTTTGGTTGACGGCGCGAATGTAGTCGTTCCCGAACCGGTCACTGTGGGAGGCGTCATCTTTGCAGCGACAGGATGGGGTCTTAGTCCAAGTTACGCTCACTTGCGCCGCGGAACCACCCCGCATTAAGCGCCCCGCACGATCACTGGCACAATGCGCAGAGAAGGTAAACGCCTCCGCGGACTGCGACCTACGGCAAATCTGCGGAGGCTTTATCGTTCTCGGACGAACCAAAGATGTCGAATTGGTGCATTCGCTTGGCGGTGGCGTAGCCCTCTCGGGCACGACGCAAGTTACGCTTCGCACCGCAGCGGCCCGCAGGTTAAGCTGCGGGAGACTGTGCCATGCCGCGTGGCTTGGCGCCACCTCTTCTCTGAGCGTCGCGGACGGACGCTCCATACCAGCAGGAAGTGCATTCAGTCCGCACGAGACGGATTCGGCATTGACGCGGGAGGCGGACTCGGGAGCCACCGAGATGCCGACTACTGTGCGTCAGGCCGTTGAGATGTACCTCCAGGCCCGCGATCCCGCCAACGGCACGCGACGCGCGTACCGAACGACCGTCAAGAAGTGGCTAGCGTTCGACGGCCAGGTTCCGCTTGAGAAGCTTGATCGGCCGACGCTTCGCAGGTTCCTCTCCTGGGTCCACGAGCAAGCATCGACGAATGGAGGCACCAATCCAGGACGGACTGCCAACAAAGCACGGACTCACCTCCGAGCCGTCGTATCGTGGGCGTGGGAAAACGATCTCGTCGATACGCCGCCAAGATTCCCCCAGCCGTTCCCCGCTCGCGACGTCGCCGGTCGGCATTACCTAACCAAGGCGGAGATCAACGCGCTGTACTTTGCGACGCACCAGATGCCTCGGCCGCAGGGCTGGCGGCAATCGATCCCTGTCGGACAATACTGGCGGGCGGCTTTGGTGGTGTTCTTCAACTACGGACTCGACTCGGGAACCGTGTGGGGCACCTCCCCGTTCCACGAACCGATTCTCTGGCGGCACCTTTGCTGGGAACGCAAGGCGCCGAGTCGCGAGGTCAAGCAGACATCGCGTTGGGGCTGGCTGACTTACCGTCGAGTAAAGACGGGCAAAGCGTTTTGCCGTCCGATGAACCGTGTTGTGCATGCGCATCTGAGAAGCCTCGGTCTTGGCGAATTGAACCCAGACGCCCCGGTCTTCGTTGGCGGCACCGCACGACCGAACGTGCGATTCCGTGAGCTGTGCCAGCTGGCCGGGATTGGTCCCAAGAAGGACCCGGAAACAGCGGAGGAAAAGCCTTGGGT
>JBGSJY010000116.1:0-1782 GCA_041741515.1 Pirellulales bacterium
CGCGACGCCGCCCAGCGTCGTCACCTCGGTCATCGCGGGATCGGGGCCGAACACCCGGCCCGTTGCGGCCAGCCGGCGATTAAGCTCGCCGTGAACGAGCCCGGGCTGGACCCGCACGGTGTCGCCTTCGTCGGCGAGCAGCCGCCGCATATACCGCGAGAAATCGACAACGATCCCCGTTCCCAGACAGCCCCCCGCCAGACCGCTCCCGGCGCCGCGGGCGTGGACCGGGATCCCGTTTTCGCCGGCGTAACGGACGGTCGCCTCGACATCGGCCGAAACACGCGGTCGTACGACCACCGACGGCGTGATCTCGTAGAGACTGCCGTCGGTTGCGTGGAGCCGTTGCGTGACTTCGTCGTGAAGTACGTCCCCCGTCACCTGACCGCGGAGGTCTTCAGCGATGCGGTCAGAGGGGAGGGCCATGCGTCGCGGGGCGCGGAAATCGGTGGCGTGGACCATGGCCGCGGCGGCCGATACCCCGCGTCGGCTCATTCTACCGGCGCTGGTGATTTTATCGACACCGGGCCCTCAGCGACGACCCGACCGGCGGCGCTTTGCCGACGGGTACGGTTGTGTCGCTTCTTCTCGCGTGCCGGGGAGGGGAGGGCTGACGACGCAACCGAGAGGGGGTAGCGCTACTCCAACGGCATGCGTTGCGCGCTAGTATTCAAGCGTACGGCTGGAGAGCCTTGTTAGTTCTCGCTGAACGGCGGCGGGAATCCCGCTGAGTTGTCATCACCGCGGGTCGAGCGCCTGCCCACCGCGCCCGCGTCGATAGCGCCGATCAGCAGGGCGGCCCGCTTGCCGGCGTCGAGCTCCGCCAGCGCCGCCTGCTTCACGTCACGGGGCAGGGGCAGCGTGTAGGCCGCCAGATCCGCTAGCAGGCCCAACGGCGTGTCGTCGTCGAACAGCCGTTGCAGCGGTTCGGGCGGTGCTCCGTGTGGCAACGCATCAAGGAAGGCCTCGACCAGACGCCTGTGCAAGGCGGCGGCGGGGTCGGCGGCGGTGGGTTCGGTTTCGGCCGCCAGCTCCACCCGCGCCCGGCGAAACGCCAGCGGGGGTTCCAGCTCTTCCAGAACCCTCACGCGTGACACCCCGGCGAGCAGCAAGTTGTAGCGCCCGTCGTCGAGTCGGTGGTGCGTGACGATTTTCCCGAGGCACGCGACCGGCTCCAGCGGCGGACGGCTGGCGTAATCGATTTCCCAGCCCGGCTTGAGCACCGCCATGACAATTAAGCCGTCGCCATCGAGGGCGTCGCGCATCAGCTCCAGGTAACGCTCCTCAAAGACGTGGAGCGGCTGAACGACGCGCGGGTAGAGCGCCGGCGCGGGTAGCGGGAAGAGCCGCGCCACGCCGCCGAAGCGCCGGGGGTCGAACTCGAGGTCAAGAGGAAGCGTCATGGCGGGCGGGTCGAAGAAGTGGGGACTATCACCACAACGATAGGCCGGCGTGACGGGTTCGTCTGCAGCGCGGGGTGTGACAGACAGCTGACGCAGCGGAGGTGACAGTTTTTGCTTGCAGTTGGCCACAGCCTCGGTGTAGTGTACGCGTGTTCAATTTGTGCGTATTAGACCAACTTTACCCTGACGCCCCGTCCCTCCTCCCTGATCGCGCAGCCATGCTCGCCGAGATCCCCATCGAGGAGTACCTCGCCACGCTCGAGCGCTGTGCCGAAGACCTTCTTTGGGAGGCGGGCATCGACCGCCCGCCCATTGACGCCTTCGCCCTGGCCGAGCGGCTCGGCCATGTGGTGACGCGCGGCGGGCGTCCTCGCGGGGC
>JBGSJY010000117.1:0-5488 GCA_041741515.1 Pirellulales bacterium
GTGGCCGAGGGGATCAACTCCAAGATCATGGCCATCAAGCGACGCGTCGGCGGCTATCGGAACCGACAAAACTTCAAAACGGCCATCTTCTTCTACTGCGGCGGCCTCGATCTCCACCCACACTAAAACCGGATGGACCGATTTTGCTCTCACTACTGGCGGAGGTTAACGAGATGAATAGATCTACGACCGCGGAGGTTTCCGACGTTATTGCGGATGCTGATGTAACTTCGAGCGAAGACGCGTAAGCGAACTCGGAAACGGCAGGTGGCACCGACGAGGCGCAAAGGTGTGCCACTCGCTCTACCAGAGGGATCCTCGGAATCACCCCGCCCATGTGTCACACTGGCAGAGCCAGTGGCACACCTACGACCCCTCGATTGAACGACCTGCGATTGCCGTGAAACGACTTCTGCTTGCTGCCTTTGCCGTCCTCCTTGCCCTCCCCGCCCTCGCCGCGGAGCGGATCGCCGTCCCTCGCCCGCCCCACTTCGTCACCGCATCCGAGTGGGGCTCGAAGCCCGATCCGATCCCTGACTCGCGGCGGCATACGCCCAAGTACGTCACTCTCCATCACGCCGGCGTGCTGTGGACCACCGACCGCGACCCGGTCACGTTCATCCGCAACATGCAGGCGTGGGGGAAGCGGCGGCCGGAGATCGAGCCGCCGCCGCGCGACACGTTTTGGGCCGACCTCCCCTACCACTTCTTGATCGCGCCCAACGGGCGTATCTTTGAGGGGCGGCCGCTGGAGTACGAGCCCGAGTCGAACACCAAGTACGAATTGGCGGGCCACCTCGGCGTCGAGCTGATGGGCAATTTCGAGGTGCAGCGGCCGAGCCCCGCGCAGGTCGAGTCGGCCGTGCGCGTGGTGGCGTGGCTGGTATCGAAGTACGACCTGCCGCTGGAGGCGATCAGCACACACGCAGCGGTCGCCAACGGGCAGACGAGCTTCCGGGCCGCGACTTCAACCGCTACTGCCAGGGCGACCCGTGGCCCTTCCGCACGTGGGTCGATCGGGTGCTCCACGGCGAAGAGCCCGGGATTGAACTGGGCGAACCGCTCGAAGGCGGGCCGACGGTGCTCATTTCCGAGACGGTAAAGTAGCGTCCGCTGTGCGGACCGTAGCATCGGTCACGAAGTTAGAGAAGCGAATGGGATTGCACCGCGCCCCTGACGGATCGATTCACTTTCTCTCCGTGAAAGAATCGCTCTCCTACTCGGAACTACGTCAGAGGTTATCGAGAATGGCGGATGTAACTTCGTATCTCAGCGACGAAGTTACTGAAGTTTGGATCGACTTCACGTACGAAGGCCGCGATTACACCGTGAATAACCAGGTTGGCGAGTACTGGTTTTTCGCCAATGAACCAGTGGCGCATCAATATGCATTAGCTGACGTAGCAGATCGCCTCGCCAAAATGCTTGAAGATTAGGTTGCACGGTCCGCACAGCGGACCCTACGAATCGGTGGCGATCCGCCCTGTCGCACCAAAGAAAAACCGCCCGACGAGCCGAGGCTCGTCGGGCGGTTTGAAGAAGCTTCTGAATCGTCCGTATCGGCCCACGCTACTTGCGGCGACGGAACGAAACGGCGCCGGCCGCCATCGCCGCGATCGCGAGCGACGTGGGCTCGGGGACGGCCGGGGCGATCGTGATGTTGTCGAAGTAGACCGTCGTATTGGCGCCGTCGCCATTGAGGATCAGTCCGAACCGCAAGGTCGTCATTGCCCCGAAGCCCGGTACAATGGCGCCGTACTTTTGGGTGAGCGTCTCGGTCACGGTTCCGCTGAAGACGCCGCCGCTGGCGAGCTGCGTGCCGTCGATCTCAAAGTCTTTCCCGGATCCCGGGAAGTCCTGCGCGTAATTGCCGCCATCGGAGTTCAAGTATGTGCCGCCTTGCAGGAACGAACCGTAGTTACCGGGAGACAGGGAGGTGTCCACATACCAGTCGTAGCTGATCAAGTATCCGGAGGGGTTGTTGGTCGCGGCGAGCAGAGCGGCGAACGCGGCGTCGCCAACCGATTCGCGGCCGGCGACTTGGAAGCCACCGAGGCCGACGGCCATCCGGTTGCTGCCGCCAATGTTGACGATCGGAAAAGCCTTGGAAGCGTCGTTGCCGAAACCCGTCCCAAAGCCTTGGTCGGTGCCGTCTTCAAAATCGAAGGTAAAGCTCGCCGCCTGCGCCTGGGTGGCGCCCCAAGCGAAAAGAGCGGCGATAGCCAGCGCAGAAAGTCGTTTCATTGGGTCACTCCGGGTGCGGGAACGAGCGTAGGGAAGAGTTGATTTCGACGAGGAGGCGGCAGGGATTTGCCACTTATCCGGTTCACCTTACTTAGGCCTGACGGGGGAATCAAGTATTTGAACCCCGCTGTAGGGGGCGTACCTGCCGGCCCCTTGCGCCGACGGGCGTCCCCACGCCCGCGCGGCGCGGGCCCCTGCAATTGGCGCCGCGGGCCTCTAGGGGGCCCTCGTTTCGCCCCGCAAAAACAGCTCTCCCGGCCGAACATCGACGCCTGTCAGGCGTAGCGCCTTGTCGCGACCCGCCTCGATACGGTCGAGATCGACGATGACGGCCGCCTTAGTGTCGGTCTGGGAGAGGCGGATCGGGCCCATCTCGACCAGCGGCGTCTGCCGTAGCTGGGCCATGATCGCCTCCAGCGGCAGCGACAGTCGGCCGATCTTCGCCGACTCGATTTCGAGAGCCAGCTCGTCGGTCTCGGTCACCTGCGGCCGTAGCGCGATCGACATTACTCCCTCGACGCCGGTGGCCTCGCTGCGGGCGGCGAAGATGGCGAGTCCCTCTTCGAGGATTACCCGCGGCGCCACGAGGCCCGCCCGCTGAAAGCCGGGGAAGTCACGTTCCAGCCGTAGGGCGAGCCAGGCGTTGATCTGGTCGGCCGTGACGCGAGTCTTCCACTCCGGGAGGGCTTGCGTGTCGCTGACGAGCGTCGAGAGTTGGCTCTCGAACTCGCGACGCTGCGTCTCGGCCCGCACGGGATCGACCGTGACAACGGCCTCGTACTCCGGCACGGGGGCGGTGGCCGACTTGTAGAGCCCAAAGGCGACCCCCACCGCGACCGACGCCATGATCCCCATCGCCGCCAGAATGATCAGCGCCAGCCGACGAAAGCTGCCGGCAGCCCGAACGCCCCGCTCCTCAGCGGTCTCAGGAGCGGCGGCGGGAGGGGCGGGCTCGGTCATGGGCGGCGAATCGTAGGGTCGTCTCACCCTGGCGTCAAAGGAGTTGAACCACAAAGGAACGAAGGAACAAAGGTCTTTTGCCCACGCATCACGCGAATGGGCGCGAATCAAGCAGGCTACGACGTTGTTCTATTCGCGAATATTCGCGTCATTCGCGGGCCATTCCCTTTCTACCGTCCTTAGTTCCTTCGTTCCTTGGTGGTTCCCTCTCAAGCGGAGGCGTTGACCATCTGAGGGGGCGGGCGAGACAATCTGCCCCTTTGACGCTCTGCCGGCGTCGCCGGTTCTGCTAGCACGTCCTTCATTCTAGACCCGATGTCCGAATCGCACGTTAACCAGGGTCAAGCGGCTGACCTGACCGACCCCGTTGCCGCCCGGCGTCAGAAGCTTTCGGCGCTCGCCGCGATGGGGATCGACCCCTGGGGCCAACGGATCGACGGCCACACGCCGATCACCGACGTCCGCGCCCAGGCCGGCGCCGTGAAGTACCGCTGGGCCGGCGGCAAGGAGATCGACCTGCCAGAGTTCGTGGAGGGTTTTGATTTCCGAGGCTGGAAGACGGCTCAGGACGCCGAGCACGGTAGTGGCGAGAAGGGCGAGATCGTTGGGCCGACGCTGCGCGTCGCTGGGCGCGTCGTGTTGTTCCGCACCGCCGGCAAGCTCGTCTTCGTCACGCTGCGCGATCAGACGGGCGACTTGCAGCTCATGATCGGTAAGGCCCAGGTCGGCGACTCGTGGGACCTGATCGACAAGATCGACCTCGGCGACATCATCGCTTGCGATGGGACGCTCGTCCGCACCAACACGGGCGAGCTATCGATCGCCGCGAGCGGCCTGACGTTCCTCACCAAGAGCTTGCTGCCGCCGCCCGACAAGCACCACGGCCTCACCGACCCCGAGGCGAAGCAGCGGATGCGGTACGTCGATATGGCGTACAACGACGGCGTGATGCCGCGCTTCCTCGCGCGCAGTTTGATCGTGCGTAGCATCCGCACGTCGCTGGCCGAGCGGCGTTTCGTCGAGGCCGAGGGCCCCACGCTGCACGCCATCGCCGGTGGCGCCGCCGCCCGACCGTTCACGACGCACCACAACGCGCTGGACATCGACCTCTTCTTGCGCATCGCGCTGGAGCTGCACCTCAAGCGGCTGATGGTTGGCGGCATCGAGCGCGTCTACGAGATGGGCCGCGTGTATCGCAACGAGGGAATCTCGCCGCGGCACAACCCCGAGTTCACGATGATCGAGCTGTACCAAGCGTACGGCGACTACAACTCGATGATGGACCTCACCGAGGCTCTCATCATTGAGGCGATCGATCGCCTGCGCGAGGCGGGTTACGCGCCGGATGGCTACGTGCTGCCGTGGGGCGACGACACGATCGACTTCACGCCGCCCTTCAAGCGGCGGACGTACGACGACCTTTTCCGCGAGTACGCCGGCTGCGACCCGAACGACGAGGCCGCCGTCGCCGCCAAGGCAAAGTCGATGGGCTTTGCGGTCGTCGATGAGCAAGGCGCGCCGCGGCACGCCGACGTGATCAAGAGCGAGATCTTTGAAGAGACCGTCGAGGAGGCGCTCGTCGGGCCGATCTTTGTGACCGACTACCCGGCCAGCCTCTGCCCGCTCACCAAGCGTAAGCAGGGCGCACCACACATCGCCGAGCGCTTCGAGCTGTTCATTAAGGGGATGGAGCTGGCGAACGCCTACACCGAGCTCAATGATCCCGACCTGCAAGAAGAGCTGTTCAAGAGCCAGCTCGCCGGCCTCGATGAATCGGAGTCGATGGCGAAGATGGACGACGACTTCGTCCGCGCGCTGCGTTACGGCATGCCCCCCGCGGGCGGCCTGGGCATCGGCATCGACCGCCTCGTGATGCTGCTCACCAACAGCAAGACGATCCGCGACGTGATCCTGTTCCCGCTGCTGCGGCCGGAGCGGTGAGGGGCCTGCGGGCGCTGTTTGACTTCAAGACAGCCGTTAGCGTAGTGTGAAGACTGTCTTAATGTCTGGAGCACGTATGGCCGGAACGCGACTGTCCTGCCTTATCATTGCCATCGTCTTTTTGTCAGCCTTCGCTCATGCGCTGGTGATCGACGATTTCTCTTCTGGAGAGTTCTCCTACACCGCCTCTAGCCCTTACGACCCGTCGGACGAATTCATCCAGGGTGCGATCGATTTTGCTTCAGGCGGCAGACCACCGATAGGGTTATCACGGTCTTTCGCCTTGATGGCGGCCAGTGGTGCTGAGGGCTCGACTGCGATTTACTCAGTCGACCCTTATCGA
>JBGSJY010000118.1:0-8850 GCA_041741515.1 Pirellulales bacterium
CAGATCGCCGGCCGACGGCGTCCAGCGGACCAGCCCCGTCGCCGCGTCGATCGTCGCCCCCGCCGGCGCCGCGTCGAGGTCGTAAGCCAGCGAATCCCCCTCTGCGTCCTGGGCTGTCACTTGGTACTGCCACGGCAACCCGACTGTCGCCGGGCCTCGCGGCGTCGATGTGATCGTCGGCGCCGTGTTAGTCGCGGAGACTGTTACTTGGAATGACTGTATGTCCACTCCTCCACGGCCGTCCCGCACCCGTAGGGTCACGTTTTGCGTGCCGATCTGGTCTGCCGTTGGCGTCCAGGCGATGACGCCGGTCTGCGGGTCAACGACCATTCCCGCCAATGATACCGGTAAATCGAAGAGAACCGAGTCGCCGTCGGGATCGATCGCGGCAGATGCATAGCGGTAGCGCGTGCCAACCGTCGCCGCCACGGGGGCGTCGCTGACAAATTCTGGCTCGCGATTGGCTGAGGTTGCTTCTTCGACGTTGCCGAAGTCGACCCCGCTGACGACTTGCCCGCCCGCCACTTCGATAACGTGCCAAGGCGCGCTCGGCGTTGTCTGCGACCACCCGGCGCGGCCTTCTTCCGCAACATAATAGACACCCGCCGCTAAGTTGCTAAACGAGTAGTTTCCTTCAGCATCCGTCACGGTCGATCGCTCGTCGGCGTCGCGCCGGCCGTTTTGGTTCTGATCGAGATAGATCGTCCAGCCCGACAAGCCAGGTTCTCTCGTCGTGCCACCGTCATAGACAGCGAAAAGACCACTCCCTTCTTGAACTGCGATGACCTGGTTTCTGCTGTCTTCGGGCTCAAAGTCGACTACGCGATTACCAACATCCGACCTTAATACCGAGACCCCGTCAAAGACTGGGTGGCTACTGTCGATCGGCGTCTCAAGGAATCTATTGTAAGGTCCTGAAAGCCCCAATCCGAAAGCACCAAGAAAGTCATTCCATCCGTTAGCTTCAAAGTTCTGCCCGCCGGGGGGAATCGCCAGCAACGAAATTTGATAGGCAGTCAAAGACTCATCGTATATTCGAACTTCATCCAGCAAACCCTGGAAGCTACCGACATCCCCAAAAGGCCGAAACCTGTTACCGATGTAGAGCGACGATCCTGAGGCATCCAGCTCGTCCGAATGTTCGTCGACTCCAACAAGCGCACCATTAACGTAGAGACTCAACGTGTCCCCATCATAGGTGGCCGCAAGATGGGTCCATTCTGCAAGCGGAACAGGGTTCAAGAACTCGAAGTCAACAACCTGCGCTTCACTAGTCGCAAAACCGGTACCGTTAATGGCGACATTTGCGCCAGAAGCAGCAGGCAGTCCCCCGGTTCCAACGTCGCCTATCACCATCTGCCAGTCCGGCTGACGCCCCGCCAATTCTCCCTTGAAAAACACTCCGGAATTGTTCCCGATCTGCCCGGTTGGCTTGATCCACGCAGACATGGTCATTGCGTTTCGCGGGCTTAGGCTTGGCGAGTCGGGTATCTCTAGCCAGCCCAAGCCTTGGATCGAGAGTGCCTCACCGTAAATCCCACTCGCTACAGTCGTTACTGTACTGTTACCTTGTGACCTAGGATCTATGACAGCGTGGTTTGCGAAGCCGCTCCTATCTAAAAAGTCTCCTTCGAAATCTAGATGCAACACCAACTGCCCTTCGGGCTCGACGCCGCCGTGCAAATAAACATTTCCGCCTGCGGCGACATATTCTGTTAGCGTCTGGTTGTTGAAGAACTCTCGACTCGGCCATAGCTCGCCCACAAACACTGCATCATAGTTCCGAAGCTCAGCTACTGAGAAGCTTATGCTCTGCGAATAGGTCACGTCGAAGCCGGCGTCCTGCCAAGCCTGTATAACCGTTGCGTCAAAGTTGCGAGATGAGTCGGCGCCCGACTCTATCGCAAGGACTCGCCCGGATCGAGAACCAACTAGCCATTCCGCGACATTGACTGCGAACCGTCGTTCTTCATCGCCAACTTGTGATGTCGAAAGTGTATTGACGTCGTGGGCCACGAAGATGCGTCCCGGACCTACGAACCGTACGCCATTGGAGTCGAGGTCGTGAAACTTCGTCCCGCGAATCTCTCCAGCGCCCGAAACGACGTCGATTGTCCAGGACTGCTCGTCGATGCCGCCGCGGCCGTCGGTCGTGCGGACCGAGGCATCGTAGCGGAGGGCTTTAATCGTCTGCGTAAACGTCGAAGAGTCGTTTACATCACTGCCATTGAATGAGTCAATTGTGAAGTCGATCCGGTCACCAGTCACGACGTCAATGTCCAGGCTAAAGGACACTTCAGTGGCTGCGGCGCGCGCCCACAGCTCTTCGCCATTCTTGAAGACGCGATGCACGGTCGCGCCTCCACCAAATGCGGCGCTCGATCCAGAGATCTGGATTCGCCCGGTGACTTCACTGACCCAACGACGAACGGCCCATTGTTCGCCAAGTTGTCCTCTGGTTGTACTCACACCGCCATTCGGGTGTCCGCCCTTGGCCCACAACAAGGTCCAATACTCGGGCTCGTTCACTGCCCATGCGCCGGTCCCTCCAAACAACTCGGGGGGGAAACTCGGAATCCCCGAAAACCGACTAGCGTTGAACTCGGACATCTCCAGAAAGTCGGACGCATGATACTTCTGATCGGCATCATTCTGGCGGTCGTACCAGCCGTAGTACCAATTGTCGGCGCCTTGAACGGCGGAAAACTCCGCGACTGAATCAGCAATCTGTGCTCGGGGACTCCATTCGATCAGACCAGTCGCCGCGTCGATCGTCATCCCCTCCGGCCCAGCGACGAGTTCATAGGTCAGCGCGTCGCTATCAGGGTCGACTGCGTCGACGTCGTACGTATAGATCGGAAGTTGGCGAGCCGTCAGCCGGACGTCGTCGAAGTTTGTTTGGCCAGTGGCGCTTGACGAAGTCAAGCGGATAATCAGCGGTTCGCCAATCGCTGGATCGTCGGCGCCGACGCGATAAATCGTGCGAGAAGTGATCCAACCACCTTGCGGCGGCACCTGGGAGTCACGATCTTCAGCCAGAAGCGTTGCGCCCGCCCATAGCTGGACGACATAGCCGCGATTGATCATCTCTCGCCGGCCGACTTCCACGGTCAGGGCGTACTCCGTATGCGGCTGGAGTACCGAGTTCATCCGCTGTACCAACGCGCCTGCGCGGCCACTAAACTGGCCAACGAAGCCAATGTTCTCGCCTTCCACCGCCGCAATCGGGCCTGCGGTAAATCCCAGGGGGTCGAATACTCCCGCCGCGTAGATTCTTGCCGCTCCTTCGATTTCCCAGCCGGGCACTTCTTCATTTGTAAACGTCCCTGGCGGAAGACTAGGCTCCTCGAATCCGGCGTTGGCCACGTCTAGGGAGATGGACGGTGTCGATTCGAATGAGACAACCGAGCGCACCGGTTCGCTGACGATTACCGGAGGGCGGTTTGCCTCATCGCCTTGGACAGTGACCGAGTACGTCTGCTCTGCCGCGCCTCCGTTTCCGTCGTCAACCCGGAGGGTCACTTGATGTAGGCCGATTTGCTCTAGTGTGGGATTCCACCTTATCAGTCCGTTACGCGGATCCAACGACATTCCGCTGGGGCTGGCAATGAGCTCAAAGTCAAGCGTATCGCCATCTGGATCGAAAGCACTTACCTGGTATTCGTAGTCAAAGCACTCTTTGATCCGACGGGTAAACGGGCCATAGGCGACGTCCGGCTGCGAACGGTTATACACGCCGACTCTTCCAGTAGGATATCGGGCGTCGTTCAGGGCAATCGTGTCGAAAAGGGCTTCGTCCTCGTAAATCTCTATTGCGATGCGCCCCGGTCGCAGGTCCAGCTTGAAGCGATAGTTTGTCAAGTCCTGCCAGGGGACGTTTCGTTGATAGAGCAGCGAAGCCTCAGCGGGATCCGGTGGCCGGGTCGGATCAAATACGCGAACGGAAATATCCTCCGAGGAATCAACCGCCAGGACCCTCAGTACTGCCGCGTTGTTTTCGTTGCCCTGCCCCCATTCAAGAAGATAGAAGTGATTCGGATCCTGGTAGCCAAATACGAGCCCAATGTTGTCGTCGTCACCAACGGTGTTGACTCGTATCGTACCCTCGAGTTCCTCACAATGGACGACATAGTCGCTGATCAGGAAGGTGGCGTCGCCATTTCGCATTTGCGTTGCCACGTCGCCCGATTCCGAATACTCCCATTCCACCGGAACACCAAAGTCATACGTCGCCAACTCCCAATCCCTAAGATCGACTTGTCCTGTCGCCACGATGATGTCTTCGGCGAACACCGCCTCAGTCACCGGCACGCTGGTGATCACCGGAGGGCGGTTCGGCGGGGCGGAAATTGAGCTCAGCGCGTAACGCTGCTGGGCCGTGCCGCCGCGTTGGTCGTTGGCCTCGACGACAACCGTGTGACTGCCTTGCTGCTCAGCGGAGGGCGTCCAACCGATCGCGCCGGTCGTCGCGTCGATCGTCATCCCTGCGGGGCTTTCAAGCAGCCGGTAGACGAGCGTGTCGCCATCGGAGTCGGTTGCGCTCGCATCGTAGGCGTAGGGGCGCCCGACGAGGGCCTCGACATCGGGCACGCTCGTGAACTGCGGTGGCCCGTTAAGCTGCGCGAGCACCACGAGATCGAAGTCGAACTGTAGCCGATCCGGATTTGCGAAGGTGAGCGTCTGGCTGCCGGTCATCTCACCCGGCGCCAGGTCGCCCCCAGCAACCAGCCGTGAAAAGTCGACGTATGGCGTGCCGTCGGACAAGAAGCCGGCTGGATCAAGCAAGCGTACCGGCAGTGTCGAAGGACCAAGAAGTTCCTGCTTGCCATCCGCATTCCGCAGTCGCAGGTTCTTAACGCTGACCAACAGGGGCGCGCTGGCCGGGAACAGCCCTTCGTTGCGGATCGCCAGCTCGGCGAATGTCCGTTTGGTTTCGTCATTAAACGACGTGCGACCAAAGACCCCTGAAAAGCTCCCGCTGACGTCGGCGTACTGCGACAAGTCGATGCCGGTAGCAGACCTCCGCATGCCAGTGACGACGACCGTTGTGCGCGCCTCCTGCCCAGCCGCGTCCAGCGCCGTCAGCTCGAACCGATTTTCCCCCGGCTGCACTATGGCCGAAACGAAAAAGTTCCCTGCTGCATCAACGACGTCCACCGCCCGGCCGTTGACCGTTACGGCGACGATGCGGTTCACCGAGCGATCGGCAAGCATGCCGTCAGCGTGAGCCTCACCAGTAATCAGGATCGATTGGCCTATCGGAGCAGAACTCTGCGCCGTCGACGCCGCGATCGTCGGCGGAAAGATCTGCGTTCCGGTTATTTGCTGGTTGCGGCGGTAGTTGTTGTAGAGTTCCCAGCTGTTGAGCTCGACCCGGGGAATCGTGCCGTCGTCGTTGACGTTGGTAATGTGGTAGGAGTGTTGATTCCAGATAGAGCGTGTTAGCTCCCAAGAATCTGCCTCACCGCCTCCGAACACCCAAAGGCCCGTGTCCGTTCCAAATCCAGGCCAGGTGTTGGCGCCGACCACTATCTCAGCAGTTCCATCTCCGTTGACGTCGGCAACTACGGGCAACTCGTAACCGGTGACGGAACTCTTCGGAATCTTAAATCGCTCATCGCCAGTCTTGCCATCAAGAATCAGGAGATGCAACTCGTCGCCGTAGACAACCTCAGCTGCTCCATCGCCGTCAAAGTCAAAAACCGATGACCCAGTAATCCCGGAAGTGCTGTCCTGTACTGGGACCGACCAGAGGACGGAGCCATCGGCTTTGAACACGCTGTAGGCCGATGTACCCGCAACGCCAATTTCGGCGTTGCCGTCGGCATCAAAGTCTGCAATCGTAGGCGAGCCACCTCGTCCTGGCCCCGTGCCAGGGATGAGTATCGCCGGCTGACGAAGAGTTCCATCGTGCTCAAGCAGATATAGATGCCCATTAGCTACGAGCGCGATTTCGGGGAAACGGTCACTATCCAAGTTCCCAATAGCCGGAAATCCATCGGGCACACCGGCAAGATTCCAGTAGACCGTACCGTCACCCCGGTAAGCAGTCTTGCCAGCTACAACTTCCGGGCGTTCATCGAGGTCGAGATCCGTCACGACCGAAAGTGGGCCCCAAGCCTGGCCGGACCCAAACCATCGATTCGTGCCAATTCCTTCACCACCGTTGTCCGTACCATTCCACCGAATCTTGCCTTGGGCGTCGAACACCGTTGCGCCAACAACAATCTCGGGAGATCCGTCTTGATCGAGGTCGGCGATACTGGGAGCGCCATATCCAAACAAGTTGGGTCCGACTTGGCTAGTCCATTTGAGCGTTCCATCGTGCTCGTAAGCGATCAGTCCGTTTAAGTTGTCTGCAACTGCAATGATTTCTGGATAACCATCCTGATCGATATCCCCCGCAGCCAACCCACCCCCAGCGAAAACCCCCGAAGCGCTCCACAAGTCATTTCCATCGATACCGCTCACAACTCGCAAGACGGAACCTGAGAAGTCGTAGAAGCCCGTGAAAGTTGTGTAGGTCGTGAACACAATCTCAGGTTCATCATCCTGATTCAGGTCAATGACCACTGGTGTGGTAACAATTTGCGTGGAATCAGGGAATTGTTCGAATTCAAACTTCGCCCATAAAGTCTCAGCACCGATCGTGTTAACAAGTGATTCGTGTGGGATCTGGGTAGAAGCTGGCGGATCGGCAATCCCCTCGGGCTGAACATTCCCCGCCACAAGCTCAAACGAGTCGGCTGCCGTCTGGCCTCCGGAGCGAATGCCCATGGCATTGGCGTACCGATAGACTAGGCTGTCAGTGCGGTCCACGGTCCACAGGTCGGTCACCGCGCCCGTTGGGTCGAGCGTGATCCCCGAGGCGTCGGCATTGGAGGGGTCGAGCAGCCAGCTTCCCAGCGAGGCGCCGGCGATGCCGTAGACGAAGGCTGCGTCCGCAGCGTCGTCGGTCACCCAGATCGTCGTACCGTCGGTCACCAGGTCGCTCGGCGAGCTATTGGCCGCGTCGAGGGCGAAGGAGCTGGTCGGCGAAGCCTCACCCGTGCGACGGCTCGCCGCTCCTGTGAAATTGAAGAGTCGGTCGGTCGAGGCGTCCACCACCCACAGGTCGTCGCCGTGGACAGTGATCCCTTGGGGCGAAGTGAGTCCGGAGGTCCGCCACGAGCCAAGCGACGTGCCGTCCGGCCCTTGGACGTGGACCCGCTTCGTGTCGCCGTCGATCGTCCAGATGGTGCTCCCGTCGGCCGAGCTGGCGACCCCCCGCGCATGGCTGGCCACCGGGCTAGACAAGAAGTCTCCCAGTTCGCTCCCCGTGGCCCCGTAACGGAACACCGCGTCAGCCGCGGCATCGACAACGAAGAACTTGGCAGGGGAGTCCTCCGCAACCAACGTCGCGCCGTCCGGCAGCGCCACGTCGATGATCCGGACGCTGGTGCCGGTGTCGGTGTCGTCGTTCGCCAAGCGGAACACTAGCCGGGCCTGCGTCCCCGCAGCCACACCAGCCAGGCTCACCGTCACCACACCGTCGGCAAGGGTCACCCCCGAGCCGAAGAGTGCAGGCAGGTCCTCGGTCATGTTGAAGAAGGCGTCTCGCGTAAAGTCGCCTCTGTAGGTCGGGACCAGGGAGGCGCCGGTCTCGTCGACGAGCGCGACCTCGAAGGCGTCGTTGATAAAATCGGCGTCGGTCGTGTCGAACCTGAGGTCGTCGTAGCGGAACGCGAGGGCTGTCGCGCCGGAGGGAACGACGAACGTTTGCTCCAGCGAAACTCGGAACGAGTCTCCTTCGCTCAAGACGGCCGCGCAGTCGATCGGATCGACGCCGCCGTGCCCGGTTGGCGTGCCGCCATCCTCGGTAACTCGCCAGCCGGTGAGGTCAGCATCGAACGGGCAATCCCCCTTCGGCACGAAGAGAACCCCGTCGGCGACAACCAGCCCCGAGGCGTCGTTGGTGAGCCGCACCGTCGGGACGCCGGTGGAGAAGTTGTAGGTCCCCAGGCTCTCCCACATGCGCCCATTGAAAGTCGCGTCGATCGGCGCGATGGTCTGGTTGCGGACTACGGTCGCCAGTTGGGTGGCGCCGTTGATAATCTGGAACTTGGCGTCGGTGGCGTGGGTAGCGTCAGGCGTCCAGGTCGCGAAGACCTCATACTCGCCTGCTGGAAAGATGG
The DNA here is from genome assembly GCA_041741515.1 of Pirellulales bacterium. Lineage (GTDB taxonomy): Bacteria > Planctomycetota > Planctomycetia > Pirellulales > Lacipirellulaceae > Botrimarina. The sequence goes on from JBGSJY010000118.1 coordinate 8,175, forward strand.
TGACCCATTCGGCCGATTTACTGCCGTCGCCCGGCGTCTGCACTCGGTAGTCGCCTTGCCAGCCGCCGTTGAGCGTGCCTGTTTGCCAGCCGCCCCTTTCGATGTAGCCCCAGTCGCCGTCGTCGCGTGAGGCCACCGGGGAGAGTACCTTGGCCGCGGCAGCCGCCGATGCGCCATAGTTCTCACGCCAGATGCCGGCGTCGGCTTGGTCGACCACTCCGTCGCCGTTCCCGTCACCCTGCGCGATGGTCGCGCCGGAAGTGAGACCGACGTTTTCGCGCCAGATCGTGTAGTCAGCGGTGTCGACGGCGTCGTCGCTGTTGAAATCGCCCGGGAGCGTGGCCAACTGCGAAGCCAGATACACGGCAGCCGACGCACCGTAGTTCGACCGCCAGGTCTGGTAGTCATAGTTGTCAACATCACCATCGAGGTCGGCGTCCCCTTGGGCAACCTTTGCATTAGTAAGCTTGCCTTGGTTTTCGCGCCAGACCGTGTAGTCAGCGGTGTCAACGTTGCCATCCGTGTTGAAATCGCCAGGGACGAAATCAATCGCTGTGGGCGAAGCCAGTTCGGCAGTTAGCGCGGGGTGCTGGCCAGAGTTTTGTCCCGTGGCCGCGCCATCGTGGGGCGCGTCCACGCGTGGCGCCGCCGCCGGCGGACCACTCGCCGCAACAAC
>JBGSJY010000119.1:0-26076 GCA_041741515.1 Pirellulales bacterium
TGGATCGATGGGTCAAGGTCCGGCAGCACGAAGCTCAAGAAGTCGGGGTTGTCCGCTGAGGCGAAGAAAACGTAATCGCTGCTCATCGAAGACGCGCTGCTGGCTTCAGATAACGTAGCTTCATCGGACGCGGCGGCCGTGTTGAAGACGGACGCCGCAACAACAGGCTCATCAGTGACGTCGGAAGACGCGTCGAAGTAAATCGGATTGTCGACGCCGAACTGATCGACGATGGGAGCGATGAAGATGCTTGGATCCACCAAGAAGGCCCCAGATATATCTTGAGGTTCGGTCGCCAAGTTATCGTCGCCTGGGTCGTCTGGGTCGCCCAGGAGAATCGGTTTGGCGTCTGGGACTGGGACTGGCGGGAGGTTCGTCGGATTTCCCCCAAGTGGCATTTTGGGCGCCGACCCCGGGCGTTCTGTGCCGATCAAATGCCAGATCCCGGCAAACTCATGCTGCCGAACCGCGGCTCCTTCAAACCGACCGATCTGATTGTTCTGAGAGGCGTGCAGACGACTATCCGCACTATCGTCGGCACGCCAGCGGCCGGACCCACCCCCAATGAATGCATACCCTTGACGACGTCCGTCGAGCTCCACGGCGATAGAGACCTGCGCCACGGCGGGGGCGTTCGAGAACACGTAGGAGTTACTCGTCTGCAAATGGCTCAGCATGGTCAACATACCGCCGGAATCGGGAAACACTTGGACGTATGCCGACGCGCTTGCGCTAGCGAAGTGACCCGTCGGAAGATTGGTGGCGGCCGACGCAGTCGCACTCGCTATCGGACTACTCGAGACCGTCACCGTTTCCGAATCGCCAGAGCTCGATCCGAACGGATGGTCAGAGTACGCCGTGACGGTGACGCTGAGAATCTCTGATGCGGACGCGGAAAAGCCAGATAGCCCGTACAGAACACAGCACAGAAATATCCGTTTCATTATCACGCCCTGTCTGAAGAAGGTGAGACTTAGACCCTAATCCGAAGAATGTCGGTGCAGCCGCACTGTATCTCCGGCCAGAACAACTCCAGGCAAAACGCAGGAGAACTCTCGAGCAACGCATGACGCACTACCTGCCGTTTCCGCGTCTGCGCCTGTTGCGGCTCTCTGCTCCGATAGCTTGCGCCTTCCGGCTCGCATGCAGCCGCTTCGGCGTGGTTGACGTTGCGGCATTCCCTTGACTCGACTCCCCGGAGCCGGGAAGCGTTGGCTCCCGGTAACGTACCGAGCGGCGTTCGCGAACCAGCGCTCGCGAGCGCAAGCAGCGTGATGACTGAGCAAGCCTGCTTGGTGACCGGCTCCGCACCTCCCGCGTCTGCCTGCGGCTCGAATCCGCGCTGGACTTTGACTCGCGCGTCGTAGCCGCCGAGCGAACTGCCCGAGTCGACGATCACCAGCACGTAGTAGGTCGTGGTCGCCGGCAGCGTGTAACCGCTGGTGTGGGCGGTGGTCTCCGGCCCGAAGCACGCCAGCTCCAATTCATTGCGTCATCAGTGAGCCATGCTCTCGGAAGCTGTGACTGCCCCTGACCGCCGCCCACGATTGCTCAGCGGTCACCCCCGGTGGCTCAAGCCCACCCGATACCACGGCGACTCAGGATGTCTTCAGCAACTAGTTCCCAGCTATCCGCCGAGGCGACGCCGCCGCGGCACCTAGCGAGGGCGACGTCGTAGGCCGTCTCGGACAATTCCCACTCGAGATCCCCAATTCCGCTCTCAGACTCACCTCCGTGGATGACTGAATGTCGCGCTGGGGAAAGGCCAGCCGTCCGGGGCGAGGGCGAATTCCCGTCGATCGCGACGCGCTGAGTCCCGTCCTTCTGCGGCGAGTTAGATAACACCGACCGACTTCTCTCTGGACCGTAACTTCCGGAAGCGGCTTGCAAGCCCAGAGTCAGCGGTTCAACGTCTGAGGGAGTCGCTTCGCGTTGCGTGCGCGGCGGGTCAGCGATCCCTTGAGGATTGGTGTTTCCGACCGCCAGGCCGAAGGCCGCGGCGGCCGCCAGGCTTCCCGACGTCTTGGCCCGGCCATTGGCGTACTGGTAGACGCGGTCCGTGCCGCTGTCGACGATCCAGATGTCCTGGCTGGCGCCGCTGGGATCGATCGTGATCCCCGTTGGCTTCGAGTTGTCCGAGCTGATTGTCCAGCTGCCGAGCAAGCTTCCCGACATGCCGTACTTGAACACCTTGTCCGTCGTCGAGTCATTGACGACCCACAGCGACGCACCGTCGGTCACGATGTCCTTCGGACTCGTGTTGCCATTGGTGAGGTTGAAGCTGCTGACCGCATTCTGGCTGCCCGAGAGGCGGGTTGCCGCGCCGCTGTACTTGAAGACTTTGTCGCTCTTGCCGTCGACGATCCAAACGTCCGTGCCATTGGTGGCGATCCCCTCGGGCGTGGCCTTCGAGGCCATTGAGCCGGCCGTCCACGAGCCCAGCAGCCCGCCGTTAACGTCATAGACGAAGACTGAGCGGTTGGCGTCGACCACCCATACTTTGTCGCCGGCCGCGGTGCTCGCAGCGCCGCGCGGCGACGTGTTGCCGCTGGCCAAGGAGTAGTTCTCGATCGAAGCGCCGTCGGCGGCGTACTCGTAGGTACGATCGACTTTCGCGTCATCGACGACATAAAACTTTGTCGTCGGGACATCGTCGTCAAGATTCGTTACCGCAACGTCGTCGGCTTTCAACCCGTGATAAGCGGGGTCAAGGCTGACGGCCGCGCCGAACACGATCGAGTAGGTCATGTCGCCATCGACGATCGCGTCGTTGGCGCCGGATACCCAGACCGTCTGGGGCGTCTGCCAGTTGCTTGGCGTGAACAATAGTTCGCTGACGTTCGCGTTCCCTTCCGACAAGTCGCTGGAGGAGACGGGGATCGACACGTCGGCAGTCGGGGCCGAGTCGAGCGAGACCTCGAAGGACGTCGCCTGACCGGATTCCGCCGTGGCGTGGCCTTGCCGTCGGCTGATCGTGATTCCCGACGCTGCGTCAAGCCGCAGCACGAACGCCGACCGGGCCGGTGTGCTCACCGTCTGGACGCCGGCATCGGGGTCGAAGTCGATGGACCCGACGAAGCTGCCGGCGATCTGCAGCCCGTTGGCCGAGTCGATGTCCAGTCCCAAAACCTGCACCGACGAGCCGGGAGCGCCGAGGTGGTCGAGCGAGCGAAACTCGCCTCCCGAGGAGAGACTCCAGACGTAGCTGTCGAACAGCGAGCTGCTCGCATTGCTACTAAGAGTGAATCCCGCAAACCCCGGCCCCGGGTCGAAGTCGATGATGGGCGACTCCGCGCTATAACTCCTTAGGTATCCGGCGACGACGACGTTGTTCGCCGCGTCGACCTGGACCGCTCGATTCGTGAAGACGGCGCCGCTGGCCGCCGTTGAGGCGACCCATTGGTAGTCGCCTTGCTGACTCAGCTTAGCGACGTAGGTCGCCGTTCCGGTGGACACCTCCACCGACGCGGACGCGGTGGCGCTGGGGTCAAAGTCGACGATGCCGGCGTGTTGGCCGACCAGGATCAGATTGTCGTCGTTGTCGACCGCGAGGCGCTGGCTGAAGGCGAACGAGAGATAGCTGGAGTTCGAGGGCGTGCCCATCTCAAAGGCGCGGGCCCAGTTCAAGTCGCCGCTGGCATCAAGCTGCAGCACATAGGTGCTCGCCTCGGAGCGTTCAGCCTCGCCATGAGTCAGGGTGAGCACTGCGGCGCCAGGATCGGCGTCGAAAGGTTCGTAAAAGACGCTCGCGAGATTGACATTGCCGAGGGAGTCAGCGCCAACTCTTGGCGAATAGCTGCCCGAATCGACGCTCCTCGACCACAGGACATCGCCATTGGCCGGGTCGAATCGTCGCACAAGAGTTGTGCCGACTGGGGTCGTCGTGTCGTCGTCGCTAACGCCCGCGACGTAGACCTCTCCCGCGGGTCCGACCGTGACGCTGGAGCCCGTTTCGCGCAACGACGTTCCCCAGGACGTTGCCCAGAGGGCGTCGCCTGCGGCATTGAATTTTAGCAGGAAGCCATCGTAACGGCCCGCTGAGGCGATCGTGTGTGCGCCGACCTGTAGCGTGTCGGCGAAGTCGCCGGTGACGTAAAGATTTCCTTGTTGGTCGAGGGCGATCTCGTTAACGCGTTCCGGGGTGCTTGCGTCGGTGACGTCGGTTTCGAGCGCCCGGGCCCACTGAAGGTCGCCCTGTGGGTCGTACTTCGCGACGAACAAGTCGCGGCCCTCTCCCACCGATATGAGCCAGTCGGCGTCGCCCGCATGAACCCGGGAGGGGTCGAAGTCGACGGCGCCCTCGAAGTACCCGGCGACATAGCTGCTGCCGTCGAGGTCTGTGACCAGCCCGCCCTGAGCGCTGGTGCTGTCAAGGCCGTTGCCGATCGCTTGAACTTCGTCGAATGTGAACGCCGCGAGCATCCTGCGGTCTTCGAAGGTCTCAAAGGCTAGCCGCTGCTGGGCGTCTCGGGCGCGCGACCTCTTCGGAGTTTTGTCCCTGTTCATGAAGAATGGAAGAGAGCTCATAGGAACCTCCGGGCTCGGTGGCGAACGGAACAGCGATGAACGGGAGCAGGGGAGACACCGACCCGGCGGCCTGTCCTTGACCACCGTTCGCAGCTCCCTCTGCCCTTACGTGCGTAGGGAAGCGTCGGCGCGCCTCAGGGGCCCAAAAAAACATTGCGAATCTGGGGGAGATGGGGTAAGGTCCGTGCGACCCAGCGTCGTTCACCTCAGACGTCGCGTCGCTCCGGCATGCAGGAGCGAGCTGTCGCCTTAACCCGCAAGAGCCGGGCGAGAATGACGGACCTGACCGTACTTCTGGCGTCCCTTGAGCGGGGCGATCCGGCCGCGGCCGATCAGTTGCTGCCGCTCGTTTACAACGAGCTGCGTCTGCTTGCGGCCCAACGTTTGGCCAGCGAACGGCCGGACCACACGCTACAAGCGACGGCCCTGGTTCATGAGGCGTATCTGCGCTTGCTAGGGCCCAGCGGCGCGTCCCTCGGCTTCAACAGTCGCAACCATTTCTTCGGCGCCGCCGCCGAGGCGATGCGCCGGGTCCTGATCGAGTCGGCGCGCCGCCGAAACGCCGCCAAGCGGGGCGGCGGTCAACGTGCGGTCTCGATCGACGAACTCGACGTCGTCGAACCCGTGTGCGGCGTATCGCCGGAGGAACTACTAGCGCTCGACGACGCCCTCAGTCGCCTGGGGGAGGAGGACCCCGTCAAGGCGGAGCTGGTCAAGCTGCGATATTTTGCGGGACTACAGGTCGATGAGGCCGCCGCCGTGTTGGGAATTTCGCGAGCCACCGCCTCGCGGTACTGGGACTATGCGCGGTCCTGGCTGTTCGCTGAGCTGCGGGACGCCCCCTACCCCCCTGCAGGGGAAGTCGGTGTCGGCCCCTGAGGCGCGGCGGCCGCTCCTCACGCACGAGGAGGCGGACAGCTCTGCGGTCATGACCGCGTGAGTCCGGCAACCCCACAACGATCGACCAGGAGCGCTCCGTGTCTCGCCTCGACGCCGCCGAGATCTACGCCCAAGCTTTGGAGTACGAGGATCCTGGCGCCCGGACCACCTACCTGCACCATGCGTGCGAGCACGATCCGCGGCTGCGCCAACGAGTCGAGGCGTTGCTCGGCGCGCGGGCGGCCCGCGGCGACTTCTTGGACGAGCCCCTGGTAGTTCCCGGGATGACGCCGTGGGGCGTCGAAGCGCCGGGCACGGTCATCGGTCCCTACGTGCTGCTTGAGGAAATCGGCGAGGGCGGCATGGGTGTGGTCTACATGGCGCAGCAGTCCGCGCCGATAAAACGCCGCGTCGCCCTCAAGATCCTCAAGCCAGGCCTCGACACGCGGGCGGTCATCGCCCGATTCGAGGCCGAGCGGCAGGCCTTGGCGTTGATGGACCACCCCAGCATCGCCAGGATCTTCGACGCAGGGACCGCAGACAGTGGGCGGCCGTACTTCGTCATGGAGCTCGTTCACGGCGTGCCGATCACGGATTACTGCGACGCCTGCCAGCTCACCGTGCGCGAGCGGCTGGAGGTCCTGATCGCGGTCTGCCAAGCCGTCCAGCACGCTCACGAGAAAAAAGTGATCCACCGTGACCTGAAGCCGACGAACGTGTTGGTTGCCGTCCAGGATGGCCGACCACTGCCCAAGATCATCGATTTTGGCGTAGCGAAAGCGATTGGCCACCGACTGACCAACAGCACTCTGGCCACCGGCTTTGCCCAAATGGTCGGGACGCCCCTCTACATGAGTCCCGAACAGGCCGAGCTCAGTCCGATTGGCGTCGATGAGCGGACCGATGTCTACGCTTTGGGCGTCCTTCTTTACGAGTTGCTCACCGGCACGACGCCTTTCGACAAGGCCCAACTACATGATGCTTCCCTCGACGAGCTACGCCGCATCATTCGCGAAGTTGAGCCGTTGCGGCCCTCGCTCCGATTCAGCACGCTAGGTAATGAGTTGGCCACCACCGTGGTCGACCGGCGGCGCACAAGCGGCCGAGTCATGCGGCAGTTGCTCCGAGGCGAACTGGAATGGATCGCCATGCGTTGCCTGGAGAAGAACCGTGTCCGCCGGTACGCCTCGGCCAGCGAGCTTGCGGCAGACCTTAGCCGCTACCTGAGCAATCAGCCCGTCACGGCCGGTCCGCCGACGGCCGTGTACAGGCTGAGGAAATTCGCTCGGCGGCATGGAGTGCTGGCGGCATTGGCCGTTGCCGCTCTCGCCCTTATCCCCGTCGCAATCGTCGGCCTCGCGTGGAAAGCTCGCACTTACGCGGACATTGCGGCAGCCGATCGTCAATATCTCCTCGTCGGCGAGATGCGTGCCCAGGGGAAGTTGGAAGAGGCGGAGGCACACTTGAATGAGGCGATTCGCCTTCGTCCAGAGTCCGCCCGACTCTGGGCGGATCGAGCGCTCCTACATGCCCGCCATCATCAAGTCGACGCGGCCGTCAGCGATCTCCAAATGGCGATCGGCCTTGAACCTGCGAACGCCTTGTACCCCGACGATCTGGGCAATCTGCTCATGGAGCATGGCAGATGGGACGATGCCATCGATGCTCATCGCCGCGCACTCGAAGTCGCGCCGGACCGGCATCTATACTGGTATCGTTACGCGGCGTTGTCGTTATACACCGGCGACGCCGATGAGTATCGGCGCTGTTGTGGCGAGCTGCTCACGCGGTTCGGTGTTCCTCTGGATCCGCGCATCGCCGACCGCACGGCAAAGACATGTTTGTTACTTCCGGATGCCATCCCGGACCTCCAACCAGTCTTAGAACTTGTCGAAGTAGTGAATGAGGACGGCGAGACCTTCGCGCCGACGCTGGGGGGGTGGTTCACTTTCCTGAGCGGGCTAGCCGCCTATCGCGCCGGCGACGCCGCGAGAGCCGTGGAACGACTGGACAGCTTTTCACCCGAACCGCATCACGACTATTTTAATGGATCCGTGTTTGCGCTGCTGGCCTTAGCTCATCGTGATCTCGAGCAGCTCGAGGAAGCGGCGCATTGGCTGGAGAAGGCGGATGCATGCCTCGCTCTCTGGCCCAATCCAGAGCGTGGTGAGCTCTTCGATTATTGGGGAGATTGGCTACGGTTCCGTATTCTTTTTGACGAAGCGGCGAACGCGATCAAGACCTCCGAACGTCAAGCCTTGCCATCGGCGTCCGAGCGCAGACGTAGCGCTCTTTAATCCAAAGCCATTGATGTGAGGCGTCTCGGGCGAAGTAGGGCGCGTCCTATAGAGGGGCTGGCGCTGAATCAGACGCTCTTAACGATGAGCGTCGTGTCGTGCGATTGGAGCCATTCTCTTTAACGACGCCGCAACCGGATCGCACGAAGGTGACCGACGTGGGCGTATACTCAGCACCTTGGGTGCTTGCCTCTACCTGCGCTGGTCCGACAGACGAATGGCACGTAGTTCGCCGCAAGTTGTTTCATAGAAACGAACTAGGCGACGCGGTCTTCACAACGGAAACCTCCCTGGGGGTGAAAAGCCCAAGGATACGATCGCCAATCAACTCGCGCTAGTTCGCCTCGCTTGCCTCGTTATGCGCGCCGGCCCTGGCCGCGTGGGTAGCAATGGCGACGGCGATGAGAAGGCTGAAGTCGCGAGAGGGCATCGAGCTGTCGCAGGGGAGTCGCGGTCGGGGAGTTGACGATCCGTTTAGCTTAAGGACAGGCCGATTCGAGGGCCACCGTGTAACGTTAAATTCATCATTCACCGTACGCCAGAACTGGCTGTTAACGAATCAGGAGGCCCGTCAGTGGCGTCTAGAGCGGCATGCGGAGGGGGGCGGTGCCCGGAACAGAGGACTCATCGACCGTTGACGATAGGATGTCGCTCAAATCCCCCCGTTCGTTAGCAGGATAAACCTGCGTCGACTCGACACGCCGCGAGCCGATTCCGACGCGGCCAAATCTGCTGATAAGTCAAACTTCTCCGCGCTTTCCACCGACGGAAAGCTCTCGTCGGCTTCATCGTCCTGCTGATCGAACCAGAAAAAGCGATCCAGTCGCGAGCACTCCGATCAAGGCAGCGGAGTTCGGCTCTGGGGCCGCCAACGCGTCCGCCGACATGGCGTCGCGCCAGACGGTGTAGTCAGCTGCGTCCACGACGCCGTCGGCGTTGCCATCGGCGCCGGTGACGCCGAGTCGGCCATACGATCGACGCCAAGCTTGGTAATCGCTGTTGTCGACGTCGCTGTCGAGGTCGAAGTCACCCGCGACTGCCGGCGCCTGGTAGTAATCGATAGCGCCCGGCAAGACTTCGTCGCCTGAAGTAGCTACTTGAAAGGTCAAATCACGGGCGTCCTTCATGAAATCGTACGCGAGCCCCAGCGAAACGGTTTCGCCCGGACCAAACGCTGATGAACCCAGCAGGTAAGCCTCGAGTAGTTGATTGGGAGAGGCATTGACAACCTCCCATGACTCACCTGCGCCAGTCCCGGCTCCCACGCCTTGAGCGTCGAGTCCGCCGTCGAGCCAGCCTATCGGATTGAGCGAGCCAGAGGGGCTGTCGATAAGGTAACTAACCGTCTCGATCGACTCGGGGCCGACGCCTTCCAGCGTGACGCCGCCGGTGGTTGTGTTGACGCGCAGCACCAGTGGCGCGGTCGGGTCGCCGAGCGGCGTATCGCCGACAGTCACTCGTCGGAAGTCATAAGCGGCGCCGGGCGTCGCGGTTCCACCGATTTGAATGAAGCCACTGACGTAGACCGTGTCTTGGTGCGTGTAGAGTGGCTCGATTGGGATCGGCTCGCCCGGTAACCAAACGCGGAACGAGATGGTTGTCCCGACAACGTCCAGTTGCATCAGGAAATCATTTGCCGTCGCGTCGAGGGGGAGCGAGATCGTTTCTTCTTGGAAGAAGGTGGTGGTGTTCGCGTCGGTGCGGCCAAAGAAGACATCCGCCGAGCTGCCGTTCGCTGTAACGCCGCCAAAGTAATTGTTGAACTCTGATTGGTCTTGGTTGCGGGCCGTGACGAAGACACTCTCTCCATCGAGTCCGATACGCGTTTGTGTACGGATCGAAGTGTTGGCAAGCAAGATTGACGGAACCGCGGCGGCGACAAAGTCTAAACTTGACCCGGTCGACTCCATGCGAAAGTCGCCCGTCGAGGCGTCGTAATACGCCGGCAGGACGGGGGCGGGGACCCAGGTAACCGGGGAGCCGTCGCTGAACGAACCGTCGTCGAAGCCATCGTTGAAGACGATCGCTGCGCCGGACGGACCGGCAATTACGAGATAAGCGATCAGCGCGAATCGAAGCCTGCAGTATCTCAGGAACATGGCGGCTTACCTTGAAAGCTCGAAAAAGCCGCGGGCTCGCGGCCGTGACGCGGCACGCCCCAACTTCCCCGATGGAAGCGGTTAGTCAAATAGGTTCATCAAAATTGAACACAACGCTAACGAGCAGCGCACAAGGGCATCAGCAACGAGGCTGACCCGTTAGATCCCAGTCGACCGAAAGAGGCGGGGAGAAGCTTGGACTGCCATCGAATGAAACTATTCAACGAGCACTTCGCTGTCGGCCCGGCTCCCTAACGCGCGCCAGTTGCCGAGGGCAATGTCGTCAATCACGGTCTCAGCCGATCCATCCAAACGTAGCGTATTGACGCCGCCGGGGTGGTGGCTGCGACTGGTGATGACGGCGAAGGTAGGCGCCGATGGCGAGCGACCTTCGCGGAGCGAATTGAAGTCGATGTCGAACGTCTCCTCCCCCTGCCGATAGGGGACCGGGGTGTTTGGCGTGAAAGTTGTCGTGAATCCCGTTTGGTGGACACGCGCGTCGACCCACTCGGTATGCCCCGAGTCGCTCTTGAACTCGCCACCTAAGACCGCCACCTGTTCGGGTGCCGTGGGGAGAGCTGCGGCAGCATCACTGGGATTGCTTCCGTCGCGGAGGTAGGGGGTGTAAGCCTTCACTTCCGACATCGCCAGCGTCTTGCTTAGACCGTCGGTGATTTCGCGGAGCTTGGTGCGTCGGTTCACCAAGAACACGCCGCTACCACGCGGCAAAGGCGGCTGGTAGATGTGCCATGAACCCGCGTTGGCGCCGTAGTTGAGCGGATAATGGGTGAAAGTCGGGCCATCGGGGCGTTCCCTGTCGTTGGGCTCGCTGGGGCACAGCAAGTACGACACACGGACTCTCGCCACCTGGGGCTGCTCGCTGATCGGTCGGGTGAAATCGATCAAGTCTTGAAGCGACGCCTGCTCGATATACGGCAGCAAGCGTGTCTGGACGCTCCAGTACACCGAGTTGCCGGCTTGCTGGTAGTCACCTAGCGGCGGCAAACCGCCCTGAGATGACTCGAAGTTATGCAGAGCTAACCCGAGTTGCTTTAGATTGTTGATGCATTGGGTCCTGCGGGCTGACTCTCGGGCCGACTGCACGGCGGGTAAGAGCAGCGCTACGAGGATTCCGATGATGGCAACGACCACCAGCAGTTCGACGAGGGTGAAGGCCGGGCGCAAGGTGCGAGGTAGACGCATGGTGTCTTAGAACATTTGGCCGTGATGCGCCGAGGAGTCAGCTGGGGACCGCTTCGGGCTTGCAACGGCGGACAACTTAGCCGCCGCGTCGCAGTGGGGCAAATGGACCGACGATTCTTAACGCTCTCCCCACTCCCTGGCCGGCGACGCCCCTCGCGGCGCCTAGCTGGCCTATATCCATCGCCTAAGACGACGCGTTCCACGCTCATCACGCTTGGATCGGCGGACACATGTCTCTCTTTGGCGGCCGTGGTGACGGGGTCGACAATGTAGACTTGGCCCACGTGAACACCGGCACCGCCGCCGTCTTAACCGGGGGTGGCAGCGACCACGTAAGAATCGTCGATTCTGCTCTCCGCGTGCTCGGGGTCGTGCTGGGTAAGGGCGAGGACAAGCTCGATCTGCGCGGCAACAAGGCTCGATTGGCCTCCTTATCGGGCGGGGAGGGAACCGACGTACTGCACGAGCGGGCCGGCAATCGATTCGGGCATCGCTTCATCCGTGGAGTCGAGCCGCTGCCAACCTCCGTCGACTAATCTGCTCCTGGGTATAGTGATTTGCCCAGTTTTAGTGCTGGGCTTTCCCAGGCACTGGGTGTGCTTCGATCGCTAAGGTGTGGGCGGAGCAATCGAAGCACCCTTCATGGCTCGACGTCGAGTAAGCGGCATAGCGCTCTCGCCGATTGTCCCGTCGGGTGACCGGCAGGCGCTTCGAGGCGGGCAGAGCGCGTGCGGAGTGCAAACGATTTAACCTGCACTACGATTAATTGATGGACAGACGTGGTCCTCTGCGATTGCATCGCTCTCTCGCGGGGTGGAGCTGAGGGTCGATGCGGAGGTACCGGTTGACCGCAGTGGCGAATGGCAGGAATTCAACAACCCTACTGAATTATCACTTTGTCGTCGGTCGATCCCGACCGACTCAGATCGGAGCCGGACGATGTGATCGCCGCGAGTTTGCTGCAGAACACCTTTCGAAGGATCCTGTCGCGAATCCGTTGGAAATTGGTGGATTTCACCTGTAGGCGGAACCACGATCGCGTTAGCAGTTGGAGTTGGAAAATCAGAAGGGGCGTCCGTCGGCGAACTCTTCGAATAGAAGCCTACCGGTTACCCAGTCTATACGTCGGCCGCCCGTCTGGTGCCGATCATGGCCAAGGGCTCGGTCGCTTGCCGTCGTTCGCCACCCGCTTGCGATTGCTGGTATCCAGTGAGATCTTTCCGCTTCACCCCGGTGGTGACAAAACCGCCTTTGACGGCGACAATCCCGCTGCGGGAAAACCGCAGCCGCCCCTCGTAAGTCGGGGAGACCACGTATGGCCCTAAACGATTTACCAAAGCCCCCGCGGCTTGCGCTAACCGAATTGTTTTGACGTCCGGTGCATGAGCAGAATCAATGACAACCTTATTAAGCAGTCTACCCGTACGGCGACTTCCCCCATTATGCGTCGCGATAATCCTTGGCGCCGCTATCGCGGGGCAGGGCGGGGCCGCGGCCGGATGTGATTCGTGTTCGTTGCATTCGCACGCTGCCCCGAAGACAGCAGCACCCGCGCCGAGCGCCGCTGCCTCGGCGAGACCCTTGCGTTTTGCTGTCGTGGGCGACACCCAAGGGCTCGTCCACCTTGCGCAGCTTACGACCGACATGAATCGCCACGGCCCCGACTTTGCTCTCTATCCGGGCGACTTGGTGGATACCGGGACGCCGGCCGCTTGGGCGCAGTGGAACGGGCTCAGCAGCCACTTCTCTGGCGGGCCGACCAACCGGTTCATGACGCCCGGTAACCACGACGTCAGTCCAGGGCGTCCGGCTACATTCCAGCAGTGGCGCGAGGCTTTCCCTTGGCTCCCAACCGCGAACAGCCCCGTGGGGTTCGAGGGGGTCGATTACTACTTCGACCGAGGGGATAGCCGGTTCATATCGTTAACGAACAACACGCCGACCCAACTGGGCGGACCGCCTCCCAATCTCGCTTGGCTGAAGACGGTCCTCGCAGATCCTGCGACGCAGTCGAAGGAGCACGTGTTTGTGATGTCACATCACCCTGTGACATTCGACGTTTGGGAGCCGGGTGCGCCGACGGGAGGCACCGCTGGCGAATGGTGGCAGACCCTCGCTGAAGGGAAAGTGACCACCTTCTTTGCGGGCCACTGGCACCAGTACCAGCCTGGTCAGCCCGACCCGCTTCACCCAACATGGGAGGTGATCGCCGGTACTGGCAATAGCGGCTTCAGCGGTCACCCGTGGCAGAACCGCGTGGGTTACTCGATTGTCGAAGTCCTCGGGAGCGAAGTTGCTCTGCGGTTCTATGGAGACGGAGATGGGGATGGATCGTTCGACGACCTGCTTGACACGGCGATTTTAGCAACATCCGCCCCGAGACCCCGCGGCGTCGTGGGAGCCTATGGGTTCGGATCACCAGTGCAGAATCTCGACATCGCGATCAGCCCGCTTGCGAAGGGCAATCACGGCGGCTATCACGGGAATGCCCGAGTCGCAGAGGATCCGATCCGCGGCTCGGTGCTGGCTCTTGACGGGTCGGGAGACTACGCCGACGGCCATGGTATTGGCGACTACAACCTCGCGATTCTGCGCGACCTGACGATCGCAGCTTCGGCTCGCTTCGACGTCATTTCGCAAGCGGGAGCGACCATCGTCTCCTACACCTCGGACGTCGCGGGGTACACCGATCGCGATGAGATTGTCAATCAGCCTTTCAATCTCAGCCTCCGACGCGACCTGCACCTCCGCGCGTTTTGGGAACGCGACAACGGCGACAAGGTGGAGTTCGTCTCGACCTCACCCGCAAACGTCGAAGCCGGAGTCTGGGCCGACTACCGCTTTACTCGAGACGCTTCGACGGGGGAGGTCCGGTTCTACGTCAACGGAGTTCAGCTAGGGGAGGTTCTCGCATTCGACCCCGCGACGCAGCTCCCGACGGGGGGGCAGCAGGGCATTCTCCGGATCGGCGTCGATTTCGACCGTGACACTTCGGAGAAGCTCACGAGATATTTTGACGGGGCGATCGACAATGTAGCGATCTTCAACACGGTGACGCTCGAGGATTACCAGTCGCCCTTGGTGGGGGACCTCAACCTCGACGGCGCTGTCACAGGAGACGGGACGGGGCCTGTGGCAGTCGATGATGTCGCGGCTTTCATTGCGGGGTGGCGTTCCGTGCTACCCGAGGACGATGTCTTCATGCGATGGACGAAGGGAGACCTCAACCTAGACGGCGTCGGTGACCTGCGTGACCTCGCCATCTTTCAGAAAGCTCTGATCGAGCACGGGCTGACACTTTCGGCGCCCGAACCCGCTACCGCTGCTCTCGCCGCCTCAGGCTTAGCGCTGGCGACCGCGTCGCGGCGTAACCGCGTCCCGTGACTCGGACCGCTTGAGCGACTAAAACGGGGCCATGGGCCGTCGCAGCAAGAAACCCGACCCGCGGAAGCCACGGCGTGAGCGGAGCGCCAACCGCGGCGTCGAACCTCCCGAGTTGAAACGAGCCCGATCATTGTGGCGCAACGGCCATTTCGACCGAGCGCTTGAGCTGTTCGACACCGCCGTCCGCTGTGCCCCAACTTCCATAGCCGTGCTGGTTGATGCATCGCGGGCATACGCAGACCGCCACCGGATCGATCGCGCGACGGCACTGCTCGAAGCGGCCAAAAAGCTCAGTGGCCGCAACCCCCAAGCGTGGTTTGTCGTCGGCGAGTCGTACCGGATGGCCGGGCTCCATGGTCAGGCGGAGCGCTGTTATCGGGAAACTCTCAGGCTGGCGGAGCGGGCTCCGCAGGCGCAGCTTGAGCTCGCGGCGCTGTGCGAACGGAGAGGCCGAATCAATGAGGCGCGTGAGCTGGTCGATCGGCTGCTGCGTGATCACTGCGGACACGCGCCAGCGATGGTCTTGAAGGGCCGTGTTCTCCGTAGACAGAGCGAGAATGAGGTCGCCGAAGCAACGCTGCGACAAGTCACTGACTCGTCCGGCCTGCCCCCTTCGCTCCGTGCCGAGGCCTATGGAGAGTTGGCGGAACTGTATGACCAAGCCGACCGACGGGACGAAGCCTGGACAGCGATTCTCTGCTGTAAGGAACTGCAGCGTCCCGCAGCGGGGCCAGCTCTCGCGGCCGCCAACATCGTGAGGGAGCGATTTGAGAGGCTCCACGCCGCCCTGTCGGCAGACGACTTCCGGCAGTGGGACGCCGAGGCGCCCTCACCGTCACCGCGTCTGGCGCTACTAACAGGCTTCCCCCGCTCGGGGACGACGCTTTTGGAGCAAGTTCTCGACGCGCACCCCGGAATCCGGAGCTGCGAGGAACGCGACATCCTGGCGACTCCCACGCTGCAAGCTCTTCACGCGGGCGCCCCCCCCATCGTGGAGGTTACCGAGCTCCTTCTCCGACCCGCGGAGGGGGCGCTCGACTCAGCACGGCGCATTTACCTCGAAATACTCACCTCCGCTCTAGGAGACGGCGTCGACGGCAAAACGCTGCTGGACAAGAACCCCGCTCTCACACCGATGGTTCCGGTATACCTGCGGCTCTTCCCTGCCGCCAAAGTGATCGTCGCCCTGCGTGACCCGCGAGATGTGCTGCTCAGTTGCTTCCTGCGTTGCCTCCCCCTTAACCCCGTAAGCGTCAACTTTCTCTCGCCAGAGCTCACTGCCAAGAAGCTCGCGAGCGATCTGGAAGGCTGGTTACGCCTGCGCGAGTTGATCCCCGGTCGCTACGTCGAAGTTCGCTACGAGGACTTGGTTGAGAGCCTCATGGGCGGTGTTCAAGGTCTACTTGAGTTCCTGGAACTCCCTTGGGACGAATCGGTGCTCAATTATCGTGAACGACGCGACCGCGTGGTGCTGTCACCATCGTATGCCGCGGTGTCGCAACCGATTTACCGCAGTGCGATCGGGCGCTGGCGCCGTTACGAGACGCAGCTTGAGCCTGTCTTGGATCAAGTGAGTCGGTTGGCCACGCGATTGGGGTACAGCTAACCGAGCCGCCGCCGGGCGGTCGGTTTGCGCTACGAGACAATAGTCTTGCGCTTGGGGTGCTGTGTCTTTCCCCTCTTCTTAACGCCTGAGCATTAACCTACG
Organism: Pirellulales bacterium; assembly: GCA_041741515.1. GTDB lineage: Bacteria > Planctomycetota > Planctomycetia > Pirellulales > Lacipirellulaceae > Botrimarina. Next base: position 16,098 of record JBGSJY010000119.1, read on the forward strand.
GCGTCGATAGTAAACGCCGCAGGCCGTCTCAATGCGATCGAACAGCCACCGAGTGATTTGTCTCCTCTGGGCGACTGCCTCGGCGATTTTCGTACCGGGCTGCGGTAGCGACGGTCTTCCTGGCCTCGTCAAATTGCGGGGGGAAGTCACGTACGCCGGCAAACCCGTACCGACGGGTCAGGTGGTTTTTCTCCCTAGTGTGCCGGGCAAGGGACGTCAGGCCAGTGGGACGCTCGACACGAGCGGCCAGTTCACGATGACCACTCTGCAAGAGGGGGACGGCGTGATGATCGGCGACTATGACGTAATCGTCTTGGCGTATGACAAACCTCCTGGCGAACCTACCCGAGAAGAGATCGAGGCGCTCGGCGGCAAGCCTTGGCGCAACCCCGTCGTGCCAAAGCGCTATATCAACGGTGACATGACGGACCTCCACGAGTCGGTGACATCGGACCACTCAGGCGCCGTCCGTTATGAGTTAAAGGACTGACAATGTCTCCAGTCGAAATTTCGCAACCGCATGATTGCGTTATGAAGCCTCGGGGTTTCACACTCGTCGAGCTGCTGGTCGTCATCGCGATCATCGGCATTCTCGTCGCCCTATTGCTTCCCGCCGTTCAGGCGGCGCGCGAGGCGGCGAGGCGAAACGGGTGCGTCAACAATCTGCACCAGATCGGGCTGGCGCTCGCAAACTATCATTCGGCCCAAGGGTACTTCCCGTATGGCGCCCACGACGGTGACTGCGAGGGCGTCCCGCACGACCGTTACCCGATGACCTGGCGAACTCTCATCCTGAGCGGCATGGAGGAACAAGCTATCGCTGACTCCGCTCAAGAGCTCGCGGAGCGAACGGCGAGTCGCAATGCGGGATGTTACACGCTGCGCCCTTGGGACACCGACCCGGTCGGGAGCCCATTGCAGCAGCAAGCGATTGCCGGCTACCTCTGCCCGAGCGAAGTTGGTCCGCAGCTCAAAACAGGGATGGCGAACTGGTCGCTGCCGAGAACCGGCAGCGAGAGTGTTGCGGCGATCGCCTCCTACTACGGCAGCGCGGGTCCCGTGGCCACCGGCCCGATCGATTGGGGCGAGACCGAAGGCTGTGGCCTGTGCGTCGGCGACCGGGCTTGCGTTTGCGACTTTGGCAACTCGACTGGACCACGGACCCGGGGCTTTTTTCACGGTCACAACCCTGGCGGTCCCGGCATGCTCGATATGTGGCCCAACAAGTACTCGACCGCCAAGGTGACCGACGGCACGGCCAAGACACTCCACGTCGGCGAGAGTCTGTGGGCCGAGCGGCCTGCCCCCGGACAGAAGCAGACGATCCCGGGCTGTTACGAAACCATGAACTGGATGAGTTCCTGGTCTGTCGCTTCCACGGTTTGGGGGGTGAACGTGGATCACACGAAGCTCGTTCCTGGCGCGGAGAACTGGCAGGCCGGCTGCAGCTTCCGTAGCAACCACCCCGGCGGAGCAAACTTCGTCTACGTGGATGGATCGGTTCACTTCACTAGCGACGAGATCGATCTTTGGTTGCTGTCGAACCTCGGGCAACGAAACGACGGCCGCGTCGATAATGAACCTCAGCCGCGTAGATCGGTCGGCCGCTGAGCCCTTTCGATTGGATACTCGGAGCTTGTTCAACTTCTCGATTTACCACCCCAAGGTGACGGCTCATGAAGATCAATAATTGGACCCGCCGCATTCGTCTGGTGCTCGTGGCCGCTGGCCTCTGCCTACCGCTGGCGTCTCATGCTGCTGAGCTCGGCACCAACCTCGTCGTCAACGGCGGATTTGAGAGTGTCAACCTAGTCGACGGCCCGTTCACTTCTGTCGGGATCGAAGGCGGCTGGGCCGAGTCCGGCGCCGACGGTACGCCTGACTTATTTGCCTACCCCTACAGCTCGAACTACAGCGGGACAGCGGTCGATGGGGCGGGGGACTATCACTTCTCCGGGGGCTTCGGCACAGCCGAGGGGGAGGTCCAGGTCTCGCAGCGCCTCGATGTCAGCGGCGGCGCGACCGGCGTCCGGATCGCCTCGGGAACTGCGACCTACCAACTGTCCGCGTTCTTCAGTAGCTACTTGCTTCAGGACGACGCTTCGGCCGTTCGCGTCTCGTTCCTCGATTCGGCGGACGCCGCGTTGGCGTCGGTATCAGTCGGCGGTAACGACTTCGTAAACGCGATCCCAGCCGCCGACGGCGTTCAGCGCGACTGGGCACAGGACCTCGCCGTAGGCGCCATTCCCGTCGGAACCCAGTCTGTGCTCCTTGAGATCGTTGCCGGTGACAGCGACACAAATCACGACGGCTACGTTGATCTGGTGAATTTTTCCGTTGTCCCCGAACCCACCACCGCGGCCCTTGCTGCCGCCGGCTTAATCACCCTTGGGCGTCGTCGCCGCTGATGGGCCGATAGACCGCCGCTCGGCCCGCCCGACCCGACGGCTTGTCGGTCGGGCAATCCTCCTTGACCCCCTCACCCCGTGACTACTGGGCCGCGATGAAGATCTACAACTGGACGCGAAATCTGCGGTGCTCGCTCATGGCCCTGGGCCTCTGCCTACCCGGGGCGGCGGTGGCCGCGGACCTGGACGTGAACCTCGTTGTCAACGGTGGGTTCGAAACAGTCGACACCGCAGTGAGCGGGCCCTTCACCTCGGTCGCAATCAGCAGCGGCTGGGTTGAAGCGGGAAGCGACACCACTCCCGACCTGTTCGCCTACCCTTACAGTTCTGGCTACAGCGGCGCGGCCGTGCTCGGGGCGGGCGACTACCACTTCGCGGGAGGCTTCAGCACTACGGCAGATGAGCTGCAGATTTCGCAACGAATCGACGTGGGTAGCGGCGCTTCGGGGGCACTGATTGCGACAGGCGGGGCTTCATTTAACCTCTCGGCCTATTTCAGTGGCTACTTGCTGCAAAACGACTCTTCGGAGGTGCGGGTCCGCTTCCTCGACAGCGCTAACCTCGAGCTAGGCGCGGCCTCGGTCGGGGGGCTCAACTTCGTCAACGCGATTCCCGCGTCGGACGGCACGCAGCGGGATTGGGCCCAGGACTTCCGTTTCGGCCTGATCCCCAACGCAACCCGTGCGGTCGAGGTTGAGATTCTTGCTAGCGACGCAGATACCAACCACGACGGTTACGTCGATCTCGTGAGCTTCCAGGTGTCGGCTCAGCCTGTGTTGCCCGTCCTCGATCTGACGGTCAATCGCGACAGCGGATCGATCGTGCTCAAAAATAACACCGGCGCCTCGGTCCCGTTCTCAGGCTACTCGATCACATCCTCTGCCGGCTCGCTCGACCGGGCGGCCTGGATATCGATCGCCGATAACTCCGACGCCGACAGTGGCGGCGGGATCGATGCGTCGAATGTTTGGAGCGAACTAACGGCGCCAGGAGCGTCGGGCGACCTCAGCGAGGCCGACCTCGACAGCGGACAGGGGACGACACTCGTCCCGGGTCAGTCAATCACCGTGAACGGTTGGGTCGCCAGTCCCGCCGAGGATCTGCTGTTCGAGTACGTTTCGTCAGGCGGAGTGATCCGCGGCCTCGTGAGTTACACCGGGAACGATGGCGCCCCATTCGTACCGGGAGACTTCGACACCGACGGCGACATCGACGCGGCCGATTACGCAGTGCTCGTTCTCAACCAGTTCGCATCGCTCGACGGGCCGACGACCCGCTCGTACGTCCGCGGCGACTTTAACCGCGACGGCCGAAACAACCACACCGACTTCGTGCTCTTCCAAGACGCCTTCGACTCGGCAAACGGCGCCGGAAGTTTCGAGGCGTTGGTCACTGGCGTCCCCGAGCCGGCCGCGGCGGCGCTCGCCGCGTTCGCCTGCTCAATGGGCTTAACCCGTCGCTCCTGACGCTTCGATCCAAGACCCGGACACACCCCGACCTCCACCGCAGAGTCTCCCTCCGATGAAGATCACCAACTGGACACGGATGCTGGCCGTCTCGCTGGTCGCCTGCGGGCTAATGGCGCCTCTCACCCAGGCGGCCGACCTGCAAACCAACCTAGTCGTCAATCCAGGTTTCGAGAACATCGACGCCAGTACCCCAGGGCCCTTCACGTCGGTGTCGCTCCTCGACTGGACCGATCCGACCCCCGGCGACACGACGAGCTCGGAGGGCATACTGGGCGACGCTTATGCGTATCCCTACGCGTCGGGATACAGCGGCGAACCGAATCCACCGTCGGCAGGCCTCCATCACTTCGCCGGGGGCTTCAACACTTCGCCCAGCGAGGTCCAGGTTGCGCAGACAGTCGCGTTGTCGGGCGGCGCGACCGGCGCTGCAATCGCCGCGGGCGTGGCCCGGTTCGACCTCACTGGATTCTTCAGCACCTACTTCACGCAGAGCGACGCTTCGAGCGTCCGCGTTTCCTTTCGCAACGGTTCTGGAGCGTCGCTAGGAGTATCGACGATCGGGGGGCAGGACTTCTTGCTGGGATTACCCGAACTGGGGGGGCGTCGCTTTTGGGGCCAGGACCGTGTTTCGGGACTTGTGCCCGTCGGGTCGGCGTCGGCTCTGGTCGAGGTGGTCTCCTCGGGCGGGGGAGGGAACTACGATGGCTACGTCGATCTGCTCGACCTCACCATCGGCGGCCTACCCGATGACGCGGGTTTGATGCTCCAAGTCGACCCGGCAACGGGGCAGGCGAGAATGCGTAACCTGACGGGGAGTGAGGTCGCTATTAGCTATTACGAAGTGACCAGCGCAGCGGGGTCGCTCAGCACCAGCGGTTGGAGCAGCTTCGATGTCCAGAACCTCCAGGGCGACGACTGGCGCGCGGCTGGCGCGGTCTCTCCCGCGGCGATCGGCGAATCCCTGCTCCTGGACAGCACGACGATCGGCGACGCAAAGTCGTTGCCGCTTGGCGCTCCGTTTAATCCCTCGTTGCCGCAGGACCTCGTGTTCCGTTACGGCACCCCGGAGGGACTACTTCTTTACGGGAACGTCAAGTACGCCCCCATCGTGAACGTCGCGGGAGATTACAACGGCGACCAAGTCGTCGACGCCGCCGACTACACCGTTTGGCGCGACACGCTCGGTAGCGTCTCGGACCTCCGCGCCGACGGCAACGGCAACCAGCAGATCGATCCCGGCGACCGTGCGGTCTGGGTCTCCAACTACGGCCGTTCTTCGGCGAGCTCCGCCGCGGCGGTCCCCGAACCGGTCGGTTGCTCACTCATCGTTGTCTCGGCCGGTCTTTTGGCGGCCGTGTCCGGTCAACGCCGGCGGTTCTGAACCCCTTCGGTCACCCACTTGATCCGCACAACACCAGCGGAGTTCCATGATGCCCCGTCTCTCGCGTTGGTCTGTCCCGGCCGCGCTCGCTGCGTTACTCTCCGCATGCCCAGCATCGGCGACCGTTCTGGTCGACCGGTTCTACCGACTCGGTGACGACCCCGCCGAGGGCGCGGTCAACGGTGTCGCCGTTAGCGGCGGCGGTACGTTTGATAGCGCCGGCGTAGCCTTTGGGGTTGATGAGTTCGTCGATCTCTTCCCCGGCGCGGGTTCGGCGCCGTCCTATGCGGCGGTGACGGGCCGTCCCGACGGCGTCGGCGGCCGTGGGCTCGACTTCGATCCGGGCGAGTTCGTGCATGGCGCCCGCCTGGGGCTCCCCGATACCTCGGTATCAAGCCTCACGCCAAACTACGACTACACCGGCGTGTCGAATCGTGGACTCCAACTCTGGGCTCGCCCCGACGCCTTCGTTCCCGGGACGCCGCAGACCTTGGTCGCCGACACCCTTCAGCATGGCGTCCGCATCAACGCCGCCGGCCGGTACGCAATGGTTTACGCGGGTTCGGAGTTCGACTCGGGAGTGGCCGCGGTCGGTGGTCAGTGGCGCCACCTCATGGTGGTGCGTCCCGATGGTCCCGCCGGCGGCGCGCGAATGTACATTGACGGGCTCGCCGTCGCCGCGGCGAGCGGGGGCTACGACGGCGACGACACGGCCGATCTCGTCCTCGGCGCGGATACGGGAGGCACAGCGGACAGCTTCACCGGCGGGCTCTCGGGCTTCTACAGCGGATTGCTCGACAGCGTTGAGCTGTTCGTCATCGGCAATGTCCGCGGACCCAACCCGGCCAACGGCAACGCTGTTGAGCAGTTCACCGCGACGTTTGACTTTGCTACGGACAACGACTTCGCCGCGTTCCGGCTCAGCGCGGTCGAGGGTGACCTGGACCAGAACGGCGTCGTCAACGCGGCGGACCGCGCGGCATTCATCGGGGGATGGCGTTCCGAAAAGCGTCTCGACGGTGTGCTCGTCGGTGACCTCTCGACGATCTCTCGTGGCGACCTGAACTTCGACGGAGTTACCGACATCGAGGACCTCGCCCGATTCCAATCCGCTCTCGTCGCCGGGGGGCTCTCCCGAATTACTACGGCCGAGATTCTCGCGGTCCCCGAGCCAACGTCTCTGGCGGTGGCTGCGCTATCCCTCACGCTAGCGCTGACCACGCGTCGCGGGGTACGATGAACCGCACGGCGAGTCGCTCGGTGGGTCTGCGCATCCCGGTGCGAGTGGGGTTGCTTCTAGCTTGCATGGCCGGTGCGGCGTACGCCGCTCGGACTGTCGATGATCGGAGCTTACCTACCGGACAGCAGATCGACCCAGTTGGCGAACTATTGACGTTCGATGGCCGGCCTGTTGACTGTCGTCTCGGACTCGGCGGCAAGTTGTTGTTCGTGAAGGACATGTCGCGGCTTCATGTCATCGAAACCGGCCGATTCAAGACGCTCCAATCGCTCGACTGTCCTGGCGGGGCTTCGCTCGTCGGAATGACGGTTTCGTCCGAGGGGCAGGTGTACGTCACCAACGCCGCGGCTTCGCTCCACGTTTACGCGCCCAAAAGAGATACTTATGCCTACGAGCTAAAGCGTTCCATCGGCCTCCCCGCAGACTCCTTCCCCTGCGGCGTGGCTTTGTCGGCGGACGAGAAGCTTGGGTATGTCTGTCTCTCAAAAAGAAATGAGGTCATTGAGGTCGATCTCGAAAGCGGCGAGACGATGCGCAGCGTCGGGGTGGGCGTCGCCCCGTTTGAGCTGGTCCTCGACGCCCGCCACGGTCGGCTCTTTGTTTCCAACGTTGGCGGACGACGGGCACGTGCGGGGGACCAGACGGCGTCGTCGGCTGGGACTGACACGGTCGTGGACGAACGGGGCATTGCTTCTACGGGGACGATCTCCGTTGTTGGTCTCGTTGACTTCCGCGTTTCGCAAACGCTCGCCGCTGGGCTTCATCCATCGGGCCTGGCATTCCACGGACGCGGGAATACCGTCCTTTCTGCAAACGCTAACGACGACACGCTTACGATCGTCGACACCGAAACCATGACGTCGCGACAGGTGGTAGTGAAGCCGTCGCCCCGCCTTCCGTTCGGCTCGATGCCGTCGGCCCTCTGGGCCGATGCGACGAATGGAGATGTTCTGGTGGCTCTTGCCGGCAACAATTGCGTCGCCGTCGTCGACTCCCTGTCGGAAGGTGAGGAGGCGACGCTCCGGGGGCTGGTCCCGACGGCATGGTTCCCGACTGCGATTACAGCGAACGACGAGCACGTCTACGTTGCCTGCGCGAAAGGCGCCGGGTCACGGGCCGAGTCGAGGCCGGCCGCCGAAGGACGCAACTCCCACGACCACCAGGGTCTCGTCCAACGCTTCCGGCTAGATGACCTGCGTGACGGGGGGCGGCTCGCCGAGTGGACGGCCCGCGCGCAGCGGACCGTCCGCTCGGCGCAGGTAATCGATGCGTTCCGACGTTCAAGTCCCGAAGGGACAAAGCCCAAACCTGTACCAGATCGACTCGGACAGCCGAGCCTTTTCAAGCACGTCGTCTACGTAATCAAAGAGAACCGGACTTTCGACCAAGTTTTCGGCGACCTCCCGGAGGCCAACAGTGACCCCAAGTTGTGCGTGTTTCCCGCTCGGCTGAGCCCCAACCACCACGCGCTCGCGAAACGCTTCGGTATCCTTGATAACTACTACTGCAACGGGGTCCTCTCGGCCGACGGCCACTCGTGGGCCACCGAGGGAAACGTGACCCCCTACCTGGAGCGGGCTTTCGGGGGATTCGCGCGTAGCTACACCTTCGGCGATGACCCCGTGACGTACTCATCAAGCGGTTTTCTGTGGGACCACGTTCTGACCGCCGGTTTGTCGTTCCGCAACTACGGCGAAATGGACTATGCCGAGCCGCCGGCCGGCTACGACCTGCGGAAGATCCTCGCCGCCCGGGCCAACGGAGAGCGGCTCCGATTCAAACAGAACATCGGCATCGACCGTCTTCGACGGTACTCATGCCGAGATTACCCGGGGTGGAACATGGAAATTCCCGACGTCCTCCGCGTCGATCGTTTCCTCGAAGATTTCCGTAAATTCGAGAAGTCGGGCGACTTCCCCAACCTATCGATCGTCTATTTGCCGCAGGATCACTTCGGCGGTTCGGTGACCTCGGCCGCGCATATGGCGGACAACGACCTCGCACTGGGTCGGCTTGTCGAAGCGATGAGCAAGTCGCGTTACTGGGCCAAGACGGTCATTTTTGTGAACGAAGACGATCCGCAAGGGGGATACGACCACGTCGATGGCCACCGTTCCCTCTGCCTCGTGGTGAGTCCCTACAGCAAGGGCGGGGTTAATCACGAATTCTTCAACCAAACCGGCGTGCTGCGGACCATCCTGCATGTGCTCGGTCTGCCGCCGCTCAACCAGCAGGACGCGGCGGCCTCTCTGATGACATCGTGCTTCCGCGACGGGCCCGACCTCCGCCCCTACGACGCGATCGTGCCCGAGACCCCACTCGACGAGCGCCCTGCGCCGACCGCGCAGCAGTCGTCCTTAGAGCGGGATTGGCGGAGAATCCTCGCAACCGTTCCGATCGAGAGGACTGGCATGAAGACTCTGCAAGATGAAGAGAACCTCAACCGCTTCGTCTGGCACGACGTCATGGGCTGGCGGACGCCGTACCCTGCGGATCTTGTCGGCTCGCACGGGAAGGGGTTGCGGCGGTTGGGCCTCGCGGGGTCGCCGCCCGACGGCCCGGCCGAATAACGCGAGTCTCATTTCGACCACACCATCAATCTTTTAAATCGTCGAATCTACTGGGTATTGCAGGAGGGCCAACGGAGTAGGTCCAACCATGACGTTCCCCCGCTCCGCCGACTAGGTAGCAAGGCCCGTCTATAGTGGCGACTGACTAGTCTTCAGATGGCTGCGCTACCGTAGAGCCGCCAGCAGTAGGATCGCCGCTTTCACGTTCTCGCGTAGTCGCGGCCAAGCCTCGACGAGTTGCAGCAGGTCGTCGTTCTCCGCAGAGAGGTCACTTTGTGCCGCGGAGTGCCCCACCGCGACGTCCTCGCGATGCCCACGCGCTGCCAGCGGTCTCGCCTCCGACTGTAACTCCTTTTCTGCTCGAGACTTCGGCCAGTCGAGCCCCCCGTTCGATTCCCGACGCCTCCACTTAAGTGCTTTCCAGGCAACAACTTACGTCGCCTCAGGCGGCGGGTTGGAACTGGCCTAACGGCGTCGTTTGACGTTCGTAGTCTCTGCGGGACACGGCGGAATTCGGTTGTTCTGCGCCAGTTCCTGACAATATCCTGACAACTCTTCAGACAGACCACCCGGCTTGTGATCGTAGGGCAGGTCGTTGGGCTCGGCGGGCGATGCGGGTCCCGGTGGCCCTCCCAATCACTCTTTGATTGCGCAGCCGCAACCGCTGAGGTCTCCGCCACCGCCAGCAGGAAAGTCAGGCCTTCTCGTGCAGGCGGGATGGTCCAACCGTCCACAATCCGCTCGATCCGGCATCTTCACAGGTCGACCAGACCTGTGCGCTTCCACGAATGCCGAGCGGATCCTTGGGCCGACGGCAGTAACGATCGCTCTTCCGCGCTCGGCGGGCCCGTCGCAGGTCGTCTGGGGCTGCGAAGCGCGGGCGTCGTCAGCACCGCAGCCACCAGTGTCGC
>JBGSJY010000120.1:0-3190 GCA_041741515.1 Pirellulales bacterium
CCACGCGCGGCGGTACTGGCATCAGGCGCAAGACAACGACCCGGTCCGCGCGAACACGGCGCTCTCGTTCATCGCGCGGTTGTCGCAGGTCGAGAAGCAGCTGCGCGTGGCGTACCCTGAGAACAACCCGCAAGGGGAGCGGGACTTCCACGCGGTGGCAGTCGGCCGGCAGCGGCACGCGGCGCCCATCCTCGACCAGTTCAAGGCGTGGCTCGACCGCGAGAGCCAGGACCGGCGGGTTCTGCCCAAGAGCCCGATCCGCGCGGCGTTTACCTACACCCAGAACCAGTGGGAGGCGCTCTGCCGCTACACCGAGCAGGGCTACCTGGCGTATGACAACAACACTGCCGAGAGGCTGGTTAAGCTTCCGGCCATCGGGAGGAAGAACTTTTTATTCGTCGGCAGCGAGAACGGCGGCCGGGGCGCGGCGGTGATGTACTCGCTGGTGAGCAGCGCCAAGGCCAACGCCGTCGAGCCGTTCGCCTGGCTGCGAGAGCTGTTCACGCAGCTGCCTTATCGGCGTGAGAGCGAGGCGTTCGCGAAGGCCGGCCAAGGCCTGAGCGTGACCAGCGACGCGTTGGACGACCTGCTCCCCGACCGCTGGCTCAAAGCGAATCCGCAGCACGTCTGGAAGATCGACGAGGTCCGGCGGGCGGAGCGCAAGCGTTATGAGTGACCTCTCCATCAAGCTCCAGCTGCTGCCGGAAGAACGCATGCTGATCCTCAAGCACGGCTACCCGTTCGAGCGGCTGGAGAACGCGCTGAAGCGTTGGTCGAAGAGCGAAGCGATCAAGCGGATCTCGGTGAGCCAGTGGGAGCTTGAGATGCTCATCGGCGAGCTCTCACGCTCCTTCAATCACGGCCAATGCGGCAAAGACGAAGACGCCGTCACCGACCTCTGCGATCGGCTCGAATACACCGAGAAAACCGGCGACGGCGACCTCGACGTCCTCGCCTGGTAGCTACGCACGTCGGCGACAAGCGACGGTGGGGTTCACCGTACGCTCACCCCTGTTTTGCCCAGATCACCCTAGCCAACTGATGTTGATTGCGGAATCTGGAGACATTCTGCGAGGTCGTACACGACCTTCTGAATCACCGCCACGCCGTTCTCTCTAAGGGGTCGGGTGGGGTCGTCCACTCCTGTCGCCTTTTCCCATGCCCAGTACTCTTGTGTGACAGATGAGTAGGGGTCGTTTGAGAGATTGTCTTTGAGATGTTTAGGCAGTACTGAGGAAAGAATGTCACTTACGGCAATCTTTGTCGTCTCTTGCTCGTATCCAAATTCCGATATGTTCACTTTGGCTGCAATATTCGGAATCGCTGAAAGCGAGGCAAATCGCAACACAAATGCGCGGTGCAATTTGTCTTCGTACCAACTTCTGCCAGTTTCTCGACCATTCTGCATTGCTACAGGTGATCCGAAGCCGTGCACCGTGGCAAAACGGAAGAACATCGGCACATGGGAAAAATTTGGACTACCGGCTACATGCATGCTTTGGAAGGAGCTGTCCAAGACACTTCGACCTAGAGGGCCCGCAAGGCTTCCTACGACGACTGTAATGTCAAAAGTGACGTATGAGTGTACGTCGCAAACTCGGGCTACTTGAAACCCACCGCTTTTCACTGTTTCTTCCAATTTCGTCACGATCATATCCAGGGAAATGGAATGCAAGAAAGAATAAAAAGTGAACTGTTTCACCCGCTTCGAGAGCCGCCAAATCGCCTTACCAGCACTCCCCATCAGCTGCTTCTTCCAGCCGTAGTACTGCGTCGGGTTGATCCCCTCTCGACGGCACAACTCGCTCGTCTCCACCGGACCGTCCAGACCCGCAACCACAATCCGCAGCTTCTCCGTCGCCGTCCAACTCCGCCGCTTCCGCTTCTCGCTCATCGTCTCCTCCTTCCTGGAATACGCCCAGGATTCTAGCGGGAAAGGAGGGGCACGCTAACTTCGCGAATGTCTCACTTGGGGTGATGCACTACAGCGTCCATCTTCGGCTTGCCTTGTGTGGCTCCGTCCGTCCACAGATCGGCTGCACGGTCGAGCACGTCGTCGGTGACAGGGCAGATCGTCATCGAGTTGCAGAGTTGCTCGAACGTGGCCAACTTCGCTGTCGCCTTTTTCCAGCGGAATCCACGCACAACCTCAAACCGAGTAAAGGCCGAAATTGCGAACTGGCCATGCATCTTGAGATAGGCGTTGGCCGCGTCGATAACGTCCTGGTTCCGACCTCGAAGAACTTCCGACAGGATGTCCGTATCCAGCAAGCAGGGGTCCATCGTTAGAGCGAGATGTCTCTTCCTGGTGATCGCCGCGTCATCGCTTCGACCAGTTGGTTTGCTTCGTCGTCGTCCAGGTCAGCGAGGATCGCGTAGTCGGCGGCGGTACGTGGACGCTGACCATTCACGTCGGTATCGGCATCCAGCACTTGCACGACGATCCGTTGATTCTCGGCCAAGTGCTTGCCGACGAATCGTTCGATGACGGTCCGCTCGTCATCCGCCAGATCGGTGATATTGCGAGTGATTGTTTTCACACCTGCACGATACCACAAAAAGGTACTATCGAATCAAGCCGTTCTTTCTGAACCGCGGGCGCCACTGCTGGGGCGCTACTGTCTGGCTTGCCAGCGGTGAGGATCGGAGACCTTTTTTCCATTCCGGCGGGTGGCTGACGCCTGCGACCCCAGCGACCCACCAAAACCGAAGCGGCAAATCGCTGCACGGGAACAAAGGGGTCGCTAAGCAAGGGAGGGACGATCCCACGCCGACGCTCAGGTCGGCGGCTCTCGGATTCACTGGCTGGCGCGGCATGCTTGACTTGGATGCCTGCCTTGGGGAAAGGGGGCGCCAGCTGACCCAATAACTGCAAACCCATACGCAGCAGGCGGTTGGGGCAATGGCAGGACCCTGTCGAAAGTTGCGGCGGTTGCCGGTTGTCGTAGCGCCGCGCTCACCCGCCGTGCTGCGCACGGATGCTCTGCAACAACCGCCGCAGCTCGGCCGCCTGTTCGGGCCGCTGGTTGACCAGGTTGTTCCGCTGACCCAAGTCGGACCGTAAGTTGTAGAGCTCCGGGCATGTGGTGGAGGGGAGGCCTTCGGCTTGGGCGTGCCAGCGGGGGACGCGCGACACGCCCCCCGAAGGGGCGTCGATCAGCACCCAGTCTCCCCGGCGGATGGCGTAGCC
>JBGSJY010000121.1:0-15957 GCA_041741515.1 Pirellulales bacterium
TCTAAGAGCAGCTGCAGGACGCCATCGCCCTGCATCGCGTGGCGGATCGGCCTGACCGCATTGAACCGCGACGCCGCAAGCGAAGGCCACCTTTGTACGGTTACCTCCACCTGCCAAGAAACGAAGCAAAAATCGCTATGATCAAAGGCGCGAAGAAAAACTAAGTGCCATTCGTGCAGCTCACTTCGGTGAATTTGGGAATCTCGGAAACTGCGTCGGCTTCATCGTTCTCAGCGCCGAGGAGTTTCACTTCTCCGCAGATCTGTCCTCTTCGAGAACAACCTTCTGGCATCGGAGCAGACGCAGGTTTGAGCTGCGAGCCAAGGCTCTGGAAGAAGGTCGATTCTTGGACCATTCTCGGCCCAAGTGTGCCGTCAGATCGACCGCGGCCGGCCTCATCCGAGGTGCTATGCTTGACGGACCACCTCAGGGACTTGGCTGGCCGCCGAACTCGCCGTGGCTGAGGCAACCGACGGCAAAGAGCTCTTAAGAAAGTGCACCATTCGGGGGGGGCGCAAGCCGCGGGATTCTGCGTCGCCAGCGATTGCGTCGCCCGATTCACCGTCTACTATTGACGCACTTGCCCGAGCCCGCACTCGCCCAAGTCGGTGGCCGCCCTTGTCCAGCCGCAGGCCCCGCGTGGTGACGATGGACGCTCCTTTCTCTGGAGTGGTTTATGGCTCGGTTCTTGCTACCGGCGATGTTGGTTGCCGCGATTGTTTTGGGGGCGGTGGTCGGCCACGCGGACGTCATCGTCACGACGGACATCGCGTTCAATGCGGTCGGTCGGAATCCTTACTCGAATCAACCGGCGTGGGAATTTGGGGATACAGTTACACTCTTCGACGACTCCTTCCGCGCGAACATCCCGCCCTTCAACGCGAACCCCACCCAGATCGCCGTCGAGGCCTTGGCCGATGCATTGGGCGTGCCGCTGCCCGACCTGATCCAAGCCCGAGTCGGCGCGTCGGTCGCAGCGCACGCGAACGTCAGCTTCGGCTACTACGTCACCGCCGGCCGACTCGACATCGCGTATCCGGCTGGCACAAGCTTGCAACTGCAAACGGCGGCCGAGGGCGATTTTGTGATCACGAACAACGCCTACACCATCGGCGCCAACTTTCTGCCCGGGGCCGAACGGACCGTTCCTTTCAATCTGGCCGGCATTGCGGGGGCAGGGTATCTGAATGATCCGCTGCAAGGCGTCAGTTTTAACTCCTATACCACGCCGAGATTCGCCACAACTTCGCCCTGGGCCTCGGCCTGGCTCGACGCCAGCGCCGATGTCCACGGCAGCGTCTTCACCAGCGTTTCTGCGCTCGGCGGATTGATCAAGGCAAGAAAAGATTTTCGTGTGGACGGACACGTCGGCGGACGCCTCGTCGAGATCGACCCAACGGGGCTGTTTGTCGCCGGTGAAGAAGTCTTCGGTTACGACATCACGCAGCCGATTGGTCCGATCCCAATCGCTGGCAACGCTGCACAACTCGAAATCACGATCCCACAGCTCGGCTTGGCGAGCAACGCGCCGGCCCCCGGGAGTTCGATCGTCACCGCGAACGCGACTAAAGAGGTTCTGTCCGTTCAGGGCAACATGGAGAAATTGATTCCTCTGGTCGGCCCCATCCTGCAGAACTCGCTAGGACCGTTCGAATACGATCTCCTGCAGCTCAAGGGCGGGCCCGTGGTGAGCCTGACGCAGCAAATGACGTTCACGCCGACACCTCGCGTCAAACTGCAATTTAGCGAGCCGGTACTCGTCCGCGACACCAGTGGCGTTTTTCACCAAACGTTTGAACATGAGTTCGATCTGAATCAGCAGGGCCAGCCGGCTGAGCCTATCGAATGGCTACCGATGTTCAGCAATCAAGATGAAATTTCCATCACGCCGGTCTACATCTTGGACAACGCGTTCCGTAATCGCACGGGACTTCAGTTCGATATCGAAGTCGATGTCGAGGCTCTGAGTTTGGAGACTCCATTTCCGGCCCCTTTGGATCGTATCCCGCACTTAGTTGATGAGACAATCACAATCCCGATTGCGGAATTCGAGTTGTTCACGACTCCCGATTTCCGGATCAGCATTCCTAACGTGACGGCCCGCCCCATCACGATCGGTAAGAGAAATGTCCCTCTCGCCAGCGGAGCGATCGGCGACCTGACATTGTTCTCATCCACCAGCGGCGGCGTCGACGTCAACGGCAACGACGTTGTGGACCTGGTATTCGTCCGCGACTTCGTCGGCGGTGAGACGCGGCAATACCAGGTGACGGTGGTAGGCGACTCGACATTCATCGCTGCCCCGGGCTCGACCAGCGAAGATCTGTTTGGCTCCGACATCTTCATGGCGTTTGCCGACGTGGTGCTTACCGACCCGGTTACACTGGACCAAGTTAATGTCGGCAAAAACTTCTGCACCGGCGGATGTGATTGGTCGTCACAGTTGCCTAGCGCCAGCCCCTTCTACTCAGAGCAGCCCGACCCGAGCCTGCCCGGCTTCGATCCGATCTACGTCTCCCAGCTTCCGAACGTGCTGGAAACCGATATCGATCCGGTGAGTCATCCAGAACTCGGAGTTAACAACGCCTACCACCATAACAGCGTAACCAACACCGAGTACGGGACTGAGTGGGACGATCTTCGCATAGGGCCGACGACCGAAGTCCTGGTTCGAAGCGGTGAGTTTGAGCCCGGTACTGCCCGTCAGTTCGCTTTTCTGAGCGGTGCGGAACTGAGCGAAAATGGCGCTGCCAGTTTCACCGCGTTTGGGGCGTTCGGCGTCCCAGTCGATGTAGCGGATTATGTCGAAGGACTCTACGCGGTTAGTGGAGAAGAAACGGAGGCCTATGTGCGTAGCGGCGATGCGACAGCGGCAGGCGATGGGTTTATCTTTCCGGTTACTCTGCAATCCGGCGTTAGCGTCAACGACATCGGCCAAGCGGTATTTGTCGCCAATGTCACGGACCTGGATGGCATCGATCGCCCTAAAAAGTTGTTTCGGACCGACTCAGGTGGACCGACCCCGGTTGCCCAAGTCGGCGAGTCAGTCCCCGATGGTGCGGCCACCTACGCCGATTTCTATGCGCAGCAGATTAACGATCAGGGAAGCGTGGCGTTCCTCGCGAGCCTGAGCGATCTCACCGAACCTAGCAATGATCAAGCGCTTTACCTGAGTGTTGGTACAACGATTACAGAGATCATCCGCCGCGGCGACACTCTGTCGGGATTCGCCGGAAAGGTTCTGTACTTCAATGCTTTCCAACTGAACGAGAGTGGAGAGTTTGCTTACAGCCTTAGCACCGACCAGGACGAACAAGCTGTTTTCCTAAAGAGCGGCAATTCCGTAATCCCGGTCGTTCGTACGGGCGGCGCCGCTCCCGGCGATGGTGTTTTTCAGTATCATTACGGCGGTTTCATGCTCAATAGTTCGGGACAAGTCTCCTTTAAGGCCGAGGTCGCTTCCGACGATAACAGTAGCGTTGGATGGACAGGGATATTTCGCGCCGATGGCGACCAGATCGCTGAGATCGCTCGCACCGGGCAAAGCGCGCCGGCGGAAGACGGAACCCTCTACAACCTACTATTCGGTGAGGTGCTCAACGACTCAGGGCAGGTGGCATTTCGTGCGACGGTCGCTACCACACTTGGCCCAAGCTATGACGCCATCTTCTTGGCGAATGGCGGCGACTTACGGGAGATCGTTCGTACCAATCAAGCAACCCCGGACGGTGACGGCGTCTTTAGCTACGATGATACGGAACCCTTCAGTACGGCTTACGCGCTCAACAACCATGGGCACCTTGCTTTCCGATCAGTCGTCGCCGGGGCTGCCGATGGAAGCAATGTGGGCATCTTCCTGTTTGACGGTTTGAACCTTGTGACCGTCGTTCGTAAGGGCCAGGATTTGGCCGGTAGCACGGTGACGGAGCTAGCCTTCGATTCGGCCATTTACGACGGCAATTATGGGGACGGCCTAAACGACAACATGCAGGTCGCCTACCACGCCCGTCTGGCAGATGGCCGTACGGTCATCGCCCGGTTCGAGCCGCACTTGTATTGGAAGAACTCGGCCGGCGGCGATTGGGGCACGACTGCGAATTGGTCGCTCGGCGTCGCGCCCCACGATCCATACGATGTCTTTGTGATCGCCGAGCACGCCGTGACGGTCGCCGGCCCCTACACGGACCAAACAATAAAATCGCTCACTCTTGGCGGCGACGATTCGGCCGATGCGACGTTGAATCTTGCTACTGGCACCACGCTAGTTGCTACAAACGGCACGGCGATTCGAGCAAACGGAATCTTGGAAGGATATGGTAATCTAAGTGGCAGTGTACGCAGTAGCGGCACGATTCGTGTTGGCGATTCGGGAATTGCGCCGGCGATGACCAGGACCATAACTGGCGACCTCGTACTAGATGCAGGCAGTCGCTTAGAACTAGATCTGCAGGGCGTCCTACAATTCGACCGACTTGCGATGGCCGGCACTGCTTTCCTGGAGGGTGAGTTGGCAGTAGGAATGGGTGATTTTTCTCCGACACTCGGCAGCGTCTTTCAAATTCTGTCCGCAGCAGGTGGCGTCTCCGGCCAGTTCGATATGACGGTATCCGAGCTACCAGAACTGATGGCGGGTCTTGGTTGGCTCATCGACTACGACGCCGACAGAGTTGAGCTCCGCGTGGTCGTTGAAACGGCCGGCGACTTCAGCAGTAATGGCGTCGTTGGTCCAGAAGACTTTGTTGTCTGGAAAGCCAATTACGGCTCAACCGATAACCTCTCGGCCGACGCCAACCGCGATGGCGTCGTCGACGCTGCTGACTACACGATTTGGCGTGATCTGTATGGACAGTCGCTTGGATTGGCGAGTGCAAAGAGCGGAACCTCGACCGTCCCCGAGCCGTCAGCTATCCTACTTATGGCAGTGGCCGCTGCGATCGGCAGCCGAGAGGCGCAGCGGCCGGCACGCCTCTTGAGGCGGCCGAATCGTGCGCTGCGTAGCTATACCGAGTGAGACCTTTGCACTGAGCTGAGAGGCCGTGGAGCGAGGGGGAAGCCCCCTCGCGAGGCCTCCTTTGATTGCTCCGGCAAGCGAGGCGTGAGGAGTGGGAGCCATACTCCGCGGTCGCGTGTTGCTGACGGGCGTGCTGAGCCGCCGTCAGGCGGCATGAGAGGATTAGCGGAACTCTCGAACGGTCGAGAAGCCGGCGGTGATTAAGAGCGTCTCGAATGTTGAGTCGGCCCACTACCGGCACGCGAAAGTGTCTGCGCGGCTTTCGACATCCGCCCAACCTGCTGAGGCTTCATCGTTCTCAGCGCCGAGAAGTTTCACTTCTCCGCAGATTCGGGCGCGTCGGATAGAACCCTCGGCGTATCCATCTCAAATAGGTTCGGCGCCGAAATGAGCCGTTCTAACCGACCGGCACCAGGCCGGTCCTCGGGTAGGTCAGCGCAAGCGGATCGACGACTGTCGGCTTCGTCCGAGCTGTGGTCGGTGAAGCAGGCCGACGCGACGAAGACCACGGCGCCGCCGATCTTGCCGTGTCGATTCAGTGGGTCCCTGCGAACTCCGACCCAGCTGTTAGCCGGGCCTATGTTACCCGCGACGGCGCGGAAATTCTCAACGGCGACTTCTGAAACGGTCCCCGGTCGTGCTAGTCTTCACGCACAGTCGCAAGTGCGATGACCTGGAGACTACCCATGTCTAAGAGACAAGCAACCGCGTGCGTCCTAGTTCTTGTGGCGGGGACGATGTCGACCGCTCAGCAGGTCGGAAGGTTCGAGACCGAGCGTGACTTATTTCTCGCGCACTTTGATTCAAAGACCGACGTAGACGACATCCACTCAATCGCCGCGCTCGCGACGGTTCTTGCAAACCCGCGCTACGAGCGGGTCTCTTTCCACGCCGTCGCGGGCGCTTACGGCGCCCAAAGCGGGCTGTACGTCCCGTCGAATGATCTCTTCAAGCTCGCTTTCGGTGAGTATTGGTCGGACGCGCACAAGAATCGCGATCGGGCCATCGACGCAGTGTCTGAGCTGGCGCTTCGAGCACTCAAGAAAGGTGGACGCGTCTGGATCGCAGAAGCAGGGCAGTCTGACTTCACGGCCGCGTTGATTCGCAAGCTAAGGGTCGACCTACCTGCGGTCGATTTAAAAGATCGCATCCACGTCGTCCAGCACTCGAACTGGAACGAGGAGGTCACGACGCCCGCGGACCTTGCCTTGGTGAAGCAAGTAGCGACGTATCACAAAATCCCCGACGGCAACGCTCCTGGAAACGGCACGCCTGGTTTCAACAGCCCCCGCCCTACCGACTGGCGGCCGCGGGTCCAGGACAAGCGGCTGCGGATGATTTGGGACAGGGCAATCGAAATTGCGAATCGCTACAACGGCGCGGATGGTCGTTACCTGAACAAGTCGATCGATAGCGGCGGGCTGGATTTCTCCGACATCGTTGAGACTGCTTGGATTTTTGGCTTTGCCGAGATGAAAGACGCCGACGATTTCTTCGCAGAGTTCGCGACTACGGAGACCGTAAACCCCTGACCGGGTCACGGCAAAGCTCCTCGCCGGCTCGTGCATCGAACGCGATTAAGTCCCGGACCGACGCTTCTCGGTTTGACGCAGTTTTTGCGCGGCGAGCCCAGACCGTGGAAGAGGGTCGATCCCGGAATCGTTGTCGGCTCACTTGCGCCGTCAGATCGACTGCGGCCGGCTCCGTCTGAGTTGTCCTGGGTGACGGACCGCCTCGGCGAGTTGGCCGTAGGCCGAAGTCAGGTCGGATGAGGCAACCGACCGCAGTTGGAACGTCGTCGAAGCTGCCGCCGTCAGCCGAGCTACGGTGAGCTTGGACTCGCCGCCAACGACTCAATCTATCCTGCTGGTGCTGTTCCTGAAAGAACAACGCGACGCGGGCACGAACGTCCTGCAAGCGTTCGGTCACGCGAGCCGGCTCCGATTCCGCGCGATCCTGCTAACGTCGCTAACGACGATCGCGGGCCTGTTGCCGCTGCTCGCCGAACGCAGCCTCCAAGCGCAAGTCTTGATTCCGCTGGCAATCAGCATCGCCTTCGGCCTCATGGCGTCGACCGTGGTGGCCTGGAACGTCAGCGGCGGATGTAGGTCGCCTGGTACCGGATCGGCGTCGCGAGTCGGCTGCCGGTCATTTCGACGTCCAGTCGAAGTGTCTTCCCATCGCCAGAAGGGACGTAGGTTGTCGTCCGCGAACCTCCCTGGCCAGCGACTTTGATAGTCAGATCGCCACGATCGCGGACAGCCACGACTGTGCCCGACTTTTCCGGACCATCAAGCCTCACCGACCTCCCGTCTGTGGCAACCGTCGTACCGCGGCCGGCCACCTCCAGCGTGACCTGGCCGCCCGCGTCGACGATCTTTAGGTCGCTGCTCGCGCCCGTCACGGCACGCAGTTTCTCTCGTGCAGCGTTCCGCTTGAGCCAGCCAAGGCTTTCGGTCGCCTGGTCGATGGCCTGATGCCTACGACTCCGCTGCTGGGCGTCTTCGAGCCGACGCCACGTCCCAGTGAGTGACGTCGGCGCAGCAGTAGGTGGAGAAGCCACCCCTGGCGGTGTCGTTTCGGCCACACCCGGCGTCTGTCCGCACGCAATGGACGCGAGCGAAAGCCAACAAGCAAGCCCGAGCGTCCTTGAGGTAGCCACTACCACTCGCTTCATTTCTCACGTCCTTGTGTTGCCTGTGTAGCTTTTGAACTCAAATGCCCGAACAGACGAGACCGGCCGAGGATGGGGCGACATAAGTTGCGAACGTGCGAGAAACTACCGCCCTTCGTGACTCCCCACAACGCGAACTACTTCCGGGAAAGTTCCTTTCGAAAGCCCTCGACGAGCGTGCTGGCAACCGCGCTACGGCTAGCGGCGATTCCCAGGCCGATAGAAGCCGCGGTCGCTTGGCGTTTTTCGCGTCGTCTCAACTTCCTCATCACTCCTTAGCTGTCCAAAGACGGCATCAACGATTGCGGGTCGCAGGCGCTCTCGTC
This sequence comes from Pirellulales bacterium, assembly GCA_041741515.1. Lineage (GTDB taxonomy): Bacteria > Planctomycetota > Planctomycetia > Pirellulales > Lacipirellulaceae > Botrimarina. Next base: position 8,012 of record JBGSJY010000121.1, read on the forward strand.
CGACCATCGGCCGATCCTCCCAATCTCTTTCGAAGCGGGCCCGGTCATCGGTGAATAGACGTCGTAAGTCAGCCCGGTCGGCAATGGCGCTAACCATCACCCTTCGTACTGCTGGCGGGAGCTCGGCAAGCGGGCGCTCGGTGGGTTCTGGGCGCCCGAAGAATCGGCGGAGCCGCGAATCCTGGTTGTCATCGGGCCTGAGCTCAATCGTTCCCGAGATTGGGATAGCCGTCTCAGGATTCGGCTGATTCGTTGGATCGAATAGCGTGCCCGCGCGAACAGCGACGCCGGCCGGTTCAACCCCTGGCGGGACGATCAGAACAAGGTGATTGTCGTTGTCACCGAGATCCTCAAAACCGTGCGGAACGTGTGCTTCGCCATCGACGTCGATGATGCGGATGCCACGCAGCTGTTGGATCCCGATCGGCATGCCGAAGCGACCGGACACCCCGCCCTGCCAAGTCGTCTGGATTCGCGTTGGCGTCACTTTGCCATTGACGCCTACTTCGCCCGGATCAACGAGCGCCGACACCAGACTCGGACCGTTATCGTTCGTGGTGACTTGGGTTGTCAGCCCGGAGAGTTCTGCCCCGTCGACGGAGAGCAGCGATCCGACAACCTCGACGCTCACCGGGAAGTCGTCGGCCGATCCGAGTTGGCCGGTGAGCAACACGGTTCGCCGTTCGTCGCCCTCGTCGGCGGGGCTGAGGGTCACGGCGCTCGGCGTCATCACGGCGCCAGAAGCCGTGGTGACCGCGAAGTCCTCGGGATCTAGGGTCGCCGCGTCGATCTGAACCGAGAAGACGACCGGCATGCCCTCGTCGCCGCGTTGTTGGTCACTACCGCTCACGTTTTCCAGCAGGTGTGGGAGCCGCACGTCGACTGCACCCAGGTAGGCCGAAAGATTTTCCGCGTCGGCACCGGGCCCATCTTCGCCGGATTCATTCACGACGTGAATAAAGAAGAACTCCAACGCTTCGGCGGTAAATTGCTGCCATTCTTCTTCGGAAAATTGAACGTGTCCTGTATCGCCGGGAACAATAAAGGACTGTGCGGGCACGCCTGCTTCTTGAAAGGCGGGGATAAAGTCGCAGGTACCCGATGCTGAGATTCCTGAGCCTGAACCGCCACTTGAACCGCAGGGAGCAACCGGGTCTAGTTCATTGTGGACAGCGTAGATCGGCGCTGAGTTGGCATCGATTGTGTCCAATCCGAAGATCGCACCGGAAATAGCAAACACACCTTGTACTGCGGGCGACTGATCAAGATGCTCGCCCACGTTTCCATAAACGCCACCAACGGTTTCCAAGTACGCTGCCAAATCATCGGAAATCGGATCATCAGGGTCGGTCGTGCCAACGGATGCTGCCATCACGGCGCCAGCCGACGCGCCGCCAACAATCACTTTGTTTGGGTCGATACCGAAGGTCTCAGCGTTTGCTTTCATGAACCTGACCGCTGCGATCATATCGTGCGTCGCATCGACTGCAGCGTACCTGAAATCTTCCCCGGAGGTCGGTCCGCCCTGTGTGCGGTAGCTCATCACAACGGCGACATAGCCAGCCTCCGCGAATTGCTCTGCGACAGGAATAATTTGCTCGCGATCCGTGAAAGCGAAGGCGCCACCATTCGCAATTATGATCAAGGGCCGATCGGTTTCAGTATCGCCTTGCGGCGTGATCACGTTCAGCAGCAACTCCTGTCCGTCAACGGTGGCATACACGATGTCTTCCGAAATGGTCGTCTCGAAAATCGAATCGATGTATCGCGTTTGGTCCTGTTCGACTATTTCCACGCCTTCGATCCCGTTGGCTTGATAGAACGCAACAAGTTGTGTCGCGATCTCTTCACCTTGATCGTCCTGCAGGAAGTGGCTCGCCTCGGGCAGTCGGGTGTGCGGCTGTCCGTCTGCCCCCGGCACGTGATCGATCAACTGCTGCTGCACTTCGGAGCCGCCGAGGTTGCCCGGATCGTTGCCTCCCCAGATCGTGACGAACGGCTTGTCGTAGGCGCCGAGTCCCGCCCAGGCTTGGTCGTTCGCGCCCGGGAGGTCGTTGATCACCGAGGGGAACGAGCGCGGGCCAGCCATGTAGGCGCGGGAGGGGAACGGCGCGTCATAGGCCGCCTGCTCGTCGGCCGGGATGTCGAACCAGGTCAACGCCTCCAGGACGTCGGAGGGCTTGAAGGATGCTCCGGTCATCGCGAAGTTCATCCAGTTACCGAAGTAGGCGTCGCCGAAGGCACCAGCGGGGCCTTGGCCTATTAATTCGCCGTCCGCATCGCGGAAAGGAACCTGTTGTGCAGGCATGAGGATGAACGGCGAGGGGACATCGACGATCACGTCGGTGTCGAGTACTGGCGGGAAGGGCTGGGTTCCAGCGGGGATGACGGGCAGAGTGCCGTTTCCGATCGCAATGCTCGCGAACCATTCGGGGTTCTCGCCCGCCACATGCAGGCCGATCAGGCTTCCCCAGTCCTGGGCGAAAAGGTTGATATCTTCCAGGCCAAGCTCGACGATGAACTGCTCGAGCCGATCGGTGTGGACTTCGTAGGTGTAGTAGTCGACGTCGGTCGGCTTGTCGGACCGGCCCATGCCGAGGTGATCCATCGCGATGACGCGGTAGCCGGCGTCGACGAGCACGGGGATCATGTCGCGATAGAGATACGACCATGAAGGTTGGCCATGCAGCAGGAGCACCACCGGGCCGTCTTCCGGTCCTTCGTCGATGTAGGCCTGACGCAGGCCGTCGATCTCGACATACTTCGGTTCGTAGGGCCAGTCGGGCAGGTTCTCGAACTGCTCATCGGGCGTCCGCACGAACTCGACGCCGTCGACGGTCACGTAGACCTGGTCGGCCGGTTCGTTCGGGATCGCCGTCTCCAGACCGCCCTGGACAGTATTGGTGGTGACCATCGGGGGGCCGACCGGGCCGTTCGCGTTGACCGGAACGGCGTAGTAGGTGACCGTACTCGGCGTGGTGCCTACATTGACCGAGGCCGTCCAGCCGTCGGCACCGTTGGTGTCGGTGCCGACGAGCGTGTCGGTGTTCTGCAAGCCGGGCGTCCCGTTGCTCTCGCGGAAGAAGACAACCTGGGCGGCTGTGACGACGGGAGTGGCGGTGAGGGTGATGTTCGAGCCGGTGGGCGCCGGGTTGGGATTGGCGGTCAATGAAGCGACCGATGTGGGCTCGGTGGGTTCACTGTCGCGAAGCGGGTCGATGCCGACGTATCCGTAGGCATTGCCGAGGTCGCCGACCAGCACGTCGATGGTATCGCCGTCACTCACCGTCACCCGCAGCGGCTCTTCGAGCGTGATCACCTCGAAGACCCAACCTTCGGGCACCGTTAACCGGTTGCCAAGCCCGGCGAGGTCGGCATTTGCGATTTCCGTGCCGGTCGACTGCATCACATACATTTCGCCTGCAGGACTAGTGAGTTGGTAGATCTCTGAACCGGCGTAGTAAATCGAATCGGTGTTCCGACTCACCGTTTGCGGCACGTACGGGGCGCTATCCAGCGATGTCTGCGCCGACGCAAGATCGAGCTCGATTGACCCGATCAGTTGCATCTCGAGGTCGCCGAACGTCTGGATCGGCGCCTCGCCCGGGGTCAGGGTGCCGGCGTCGTCTAGCAGGTAGCGCGGGCCGTTGAGGATCACGCGAGTCGCGCCGAGCTGTTGGGCAGCGGCTTCGAGATCGATCAACGCCGCGGCCTCCGGCGAGGTTTCCGTGCCCTGCGTGCCCCAGACTTCGGTTGTGACCGAACCGGTGGCGGGATTGACTGTGACGGCGATCAGCTCCGTGTAGGCTTGGCCGCGGATAGATGAGGCCGGGTCTTCTGCTTCTTGGGCGCCTGCGTCGCGCAAGAGCGTGTAGTCGGCCGCATCGACCCGGCCGTCGTTGTTGAAGTCGGCCGCCAGGCCCGTCGTCGATCCGTAGCTCATCGACCACGTCTCGTAGTCGGCTAGGTCAGTAGCTCGCACAGTCGATATGGCCGAGCTGTCCGTGGGGTCGAAACTAGGAGACGTGACGACCGCGTCGAGGGCGCAATCCCCCGTGAGCATCTGGCGGGATTCCAGGGACTCGAAACGCGTAGCGCCACGTCTCTTGACCCGCGCCTTTCTCCTTCGCTCGGCAGCGATCAGGCGTCGCGTGAAAAATTGAGTCAATGCTTGTGATACTCTCATGCTTCTCGGTACTTTGGGTTGTAGATTTAGAGTTGGGAGGCGACTCTTCGGTCCCATGAGTCGCGTGGCAATCGGCGTGGCGTAACCGCGTTCCTCGCTCAGGCGATTGCAAGCATCGACTCTTTGGTGAGGCTCGCTAAGGCGGGGTTTGCAATGCAGAGGAAGCGCGTGGTGACTCGTGTCGTTCCGCAAGCGAGAGTAGGGGGCGACGCAGGATTGACAGGTCTCGAAGCCAGAAGTTCGATACCAACGACCCGGTGCAATCCTAATTGTCGTAATCGAGCCAAAGAGGGACAGGAATCGGTCGTTTTTTGCTGATTGACCGTGACCATACGACTAACCAGCGTGGTCAACTCGATTCACGGAGGGCGCGGCAAAGAGCCGACCTGCGCGGTTCGCCTCTGCTGGCTTCACGCCAAGCGGTCAGTCGCCCTGGGATTCGAACCGAATGGTCGGGCGAGAACCCTCGTAATGCGTTTCCGGGCGGAACCATTCAGCGGTGAGTCCGGGCTGTTCAGACTGGAAGCTGATAAGGAAAGACTTCCTCCCCGTCTGTCCCTCTGACAACTCCCAGCTCGCCAGAATCCGTACGGCCATCCCTGACTCTCGACTTGCCCAGAGCTCGATCTTGTCGGGAGACTCAGCCGAACCCGCGCTGCTTTTCACAGCAGAGACACGCTGGCACTGAACGATATCCCCGTTCGTCGTCTTCACTGCTTCATCGGCTCCCATGGACAGTCGGTATTGCCGCGACTTCATGCGGTTTAACAGGAAATTGATATGCAGAAGTCGTCCTTCGGTGGGATCCTGCTCTTGGAGCCAGTAAGCAATGGAGGATTGGTCGCCGACAAGAACGGGGCCTACCGGCGGAAGCACCCAGAATTCGTCGCCTTGACGCCCGATTCGGAAATATGCCCCGGGCAGGAGCCCCGGACGCTCCAAAAGGAATCGATCGTGTCCCTGCACAACGAGCGAGCCCTCGACTGCCTGGGAGTGTCCGGAAGGCAGTTGGAATTCCACACGCACGACGTACTTCAGTGGCGTCAATCGGGACGCCATGTGCAACGAGTGGTCAATCGCCGCCCTTGCGACCTGGGCGCCGCCCTCGTTCAAAAGGAGCATCGTATATACGGCGAGAAGGAGCGTCGCGGCTAGGCTCAGCGAACCCAGTTGAAACCGGCGCGGTGTCGGACGAAGCGACGCCAACTCGGATTGTCGGCCCGCAAGATATTGCATCGCCTTGGAGATGCGTCGCGATTGGTCCTCTTCGAGGCTCGCGCTGCGCACTAGAGACTCGATCCAAGCCTCTTTTAGCTCATCGAATTCGGGTTCTCGATTCGCACTCATTACGCTCGCTCCATGAGACCCAGTTTCCTCTCGAGGCACTCCGCGAGGCGTTGTTTGCCGCGTCTCAGGCGCTTCTTCAGCGTCTCTCTAGCCACACTCAGAATGGACTCGATGTCGCTGAGCGGCCGCTCTTCGGTGAAGCGTAGCGTGATTGGGCGTTGATACATGTCGGGAAGCGCTTCTATGCAAGCGCGGAGCGCCGCCAACTTCTGATGAAGCGTATCTCCACGGAGCGCGTGAATCGCCTCGAAACGCGTATTGAGCCAATCCAGCGATTGCTCGTTGAGCGACACCGCGAGCCGTCGTGACTTGCGGAAGTGCGCAAGCATGATCTTGCCCGCTATCCCTCTCAACCAGGGGCCGATTGGTTTCTCCCGGTCGTAGTCGTCAAGCCGCTGCCATGCGACAACGACCGTTTGTTGGTAAAGGTCATCGACCGCGTGTTCGTCTCGAACCCCAGTGCGCAGGAAGGCGACGAGCATCTCCGTATTCTCACGAATCAAGATCTCAAACAGCGACCTTGAGTCCATTGCGGGGTGGGAATGGTAAGAGCACGGAGAGGCGTCTCGCTCTCCAAATGAAGTTGTCGCCTCGGTATTGAAAGGGGACAAGAATCCAGCAACTGCAACGGTTTTTTGCGATTTCGGTGCGATCGGCCCGCGGCGGACACAGCTTGACGTTTCGGACCGGCAGCCTGCCTCGATACGCAGCCGCTACTCGACTATCGAAAGTTCGATTGGGTCGGCTTGCCGACCGGCGACCCTCTGAACGCTCGTTGGCGTGGGCGGTTCTAGACACTCTCGATGGAACAACTGCCCGGGGTTACGGCCGTCCCCGGGTTGCAGAGGGCCTTCGTCGTACGGGAAACCGACCTCAATATCGCTTGCCGGCTTTTCGCTGTAGCCGTTCATTTCGCATATGAGGGCGGTGGCCATCACCTCGCTCAAGAGTAGAGCTCTAGAAGCTGCAGCGGGTGGACCAGCACCAGCGAGTTACGCCTCGGCCAAACCCGCTGAGGTCTCGCCCTAGGTTCGACACCTCTGCGCCTTGGAAGGCTCGCTTCCACGGGGGCGGCTGAGGCATCCGCAGCGATCTCCCGACCTGTCGAAATGCTGGCTCTGCCTGGGGCATCGGTAGTCACGCAATCGTCTTTCCAAGAGCGTGTTGCAGGCCAATCAGCCCCCATCACTAAACCACGGAATCCAACCTGCGACGGCCAAGTATTCCCAGTCCGGCGAGACCCATAAGCAGCATTGAGCAAGGCTCTGGGACGGCCGAGACCACCGTAATGAAAGTGTCGGCATTGAAGTCGCCATTTGGGTCGATGACCAGGCCTTCGGGAAGGAACAGAATCTCGGGTGTGATCGACTGGTCGAAGTAAAGCAGGTGATTGTTGTCGCTGTCGTTGAGATCAGCGATGGCAATCGGAGTGAGATCAATCGGCTTGCCATCGATATCGACGCCACTGAGCACGTACTGCGACCAGATCTGCTCTGTCACCTCGCTGCCGTCCACCCCAACGATCCCACCGGCCCAGACCGCGCGTAGGACCAACTTACTCCCTTCCACAGAACCGACGGAATCGGGCTCAACGGTCTCCGCGTAGACGAGACTAGGCCCATCTGCGAGCGGGATCACATCCACCGGTAATGCCGTCTGAGAGATGTCTACACCACCGACAGTCAAGATCTCCCCGACGAGCGATACCGAGACGGGAGGGTCGCTGTCGGCGTCCCCGAACTCGCCGAACAGCACGACGGATCGCCGCTCACCCGCATCGTGCGATGGATTTACCGTCGCCGCGACGGGCGTGAAGTTCGCGCCGCCCGCGGTCGTAATCAGAAAGTCTGAAGGATCGAGGGTTGTGGGATCGAGCAATTCCGAGAAGACGACAGGCAATCCGTCCAGCCCTTCCAAGTCGACAGGGGTGAGACCGCTCGGGTTCGGCCGGCTGGGGTCGTCAATGTTCCATGGGTTGGCCTGAGGCGAAGTGATTGCAAAAGCTTGAAAGCCATTCACCCTATCGTCGAGGCCAAAGAACGCCGAGATCATCTTCGGGTCCGGCGTCCCGGAGGTTTGTGCCAGTACACATCTGGCGTCGCTCAAGATCATTGCGGAGATCATGACCATCAGGACGACTTGGGGTCGTCTGAAAGGCTCCGCGTTCGAGCTTACTTGTGAAAAGCGGCGGTAAGCACAGCTCGTAGGATTCGTCAACACGATCAGTAGCTCCTCATTCAACACAATAGGGATGAGAGATATAGCCGAAATTCGATGCGTCGGCAAAAAGTCGTCGTTTCATCTTGCTCAGTGATGGGCTGGCGCTAATCTGGCGGGATGAGAACCCTCCGCGATCACATGAGCGAACTTCTCTTCGACCCGTGGGAGTACCTCGGACCCCAACGCCGAAGGC
>JBGSJY010000122.1:0-5254 GCA_041741515.1 Pirellulales bacterium
GACGGTCGTCGGCTCGGGGACGGTTGAGGCCATGGCGAAGGCCATCGACGGCGCCGGGGCGGTGGCGCCGTAGTTGGCCGACCAGACCGCGTAGTCCGCCGCCGTGACGTTGCCGGGAGTCGGGTCGCCCGGCAGGGTGACGGCGGCGCCGAGGTTGTCGCGGTAGACCGTGTAGTCGGCGGCGTCGACGGCGCCGTCGTTGTTGTAGTCGCCCGGCAGCACGAGGTCGAGCACGACCTGCACCGAGTTGGCGTTGTAGACCGCCTCCCAGCGCGTGCCGGCGGGGAGATTACCAGTGCCGTCGATCACGTCGGCGAACGTGCCGAGGACGCCGCCGGCGGCGGTGATCAGCTGGACGGTCGTGCCAAGTGTGGGCCCGAAGCCGCCCGTCATCACCTGCAGTTCGCCGCCTAGCTGGGCGATGCCGCTAGCCACGAGGCGGTCGAACTGGCCCAGCCCGATGCCGTTGATGTTCATCTGCAGCGCGCCCGAGGCGGTCTGCAGGTAGTCATCGACGTCGGCCCGGCCGGCGAGGCCCGCGGCGATGCCGACGAGGCCTTCGTTGGTAACCTGCACGCCGACGATCGCGCCGTCGTCGAAGCCCAACGAGCTGCCGCTGTCGTTGATCAACTCGCCGGCCCCCGCGAAGAGGGCGCCGGATTGGACCCGGGTGGCGGTGTTGGCGAGCCGCAGGTCGCCGGTCAGGGTGGTGTTGCTGCCGTTCTCGAAGGCAACAGTACCGGCACCCTCTAAACGTGACGTGCCGGCGAGCACATCGACCGTGCCGCCGATGTCGGTGGCGTGAGTCGAGCGGTAGGCGCCGCTGGCGAGGATCAGCGACGATGCCGGCTCGAACTCGAGCTCGAACCCGTTGGCGTAGACCGTGCCCCCGTCGGCCTGGACCGTGCCGCTGAAAAGGAAAGCCGCGTTGTCGCGCAGCTCGAGCGTCCCTTGCGAGGCGCGGAGCGTGCCGGTGTTCGCGGCGCCGTCCCAGTCGTTCATCGCGTTGGTGAGTATCAGCGTGCCCGCGGTGTCCGAAAGGACCGTGGCGTTGTTGTTGACGCGCGAGACGACGCTCCCGCGCCCGCGGATGCTGCCGTCGTTGGTGATATTCGCGCCGCCGATGGCGCCGTCGTCGAGCAGCACAACCCCTGCGACGCTGGTGTTCCAGGGGGTGAAGACGTTGAGCACCGCGCCGGCGCCGCTCGTGCCGACCGTGCCGGCGTCGAGCAGGGCGCCGTTGACCGTGAGCGTGCCGCCCTCGGCGATCAGTTGGGCTGTGCCGTTGGCGTCGACGTCGGCGTTGATCGTGCCGTGGCCGCGGAGGGCGGCGCCATTCTCAACGACGAGATTGCCCGGGCCGTTGATCACACCGCCGGTGATCTCGTTGGTAGCGCCAGCGATGAGCGTCCCGCCAGCGAGGCGGATTCCCTCACCGGCGGTGAGGTTGTTGAGCGTGCCGCCGTTGAGTTTCACCCGAGCGGCGACCGTGCCGTCGCCGGTGACGTTGAGCTGTGAGCCCGTGTCGAACCGCAGGGCCGAGCCTGCCGCCGGGGCCAGCACGAATGTGTTCGCCGACGCGTTGCCGGTGTAATCGAGGCGGCCCGCGGAGTCGAAGACGACGTCGGCGCCACCGGTGAGGTTGACGGTCAGCGAGCCGGTGTCGCCGACGGTGATCGTCGAGTCGATCCCGTCGCCCGAGTCGTCGATGCTCGTGGCGTTGATCGTCAGCGCGGCTCCGTTGTTGATGGTTGTCGTGCCGTCGTCAATATCGACGGTGTTGACGGCCCAGGTGGTGCTGGAAGCGACGGTGGCGTTCCCTTTGCGGAAGACGCCGCCGCCGGTGAACGAGCCGCCGTTGTAAGTGACGGAGTTGTGATTGAGCGTCCCGCCGGCGTCGATGACGACCTGGGCGGTCGATGCGTACTCGCTGACGGCGTTGACGTTCAGCGTCGCCCCAGAGGCGATGTTGATGTCGCCTTGGATGACGAACGTTTCGCCGTTGATGGTCGAAGTCGCGCCGCCCCCGGCGTTGATCTCGCCACCGGAGGTAATGCTCCAGGTGTTGTCGGAGGTGGTGACGTCGAGTTCGCCGCCATTGAGGTTGATGGTGTGATTGAAGTCCTCGTCGGCGCCGGCGCCGAGGTCGAGATCGAGGTTGCCGCCGGTGTTGATCGTGGTGACGTTGGGCGCGAGTCCCTGGCCGTCGAGATTGAAGTCGGCCGTGTCGATGTTGACGGTCGCATTCACCACCAGCGACGCGCCGGAGTCGTTGCCGGCGATCATGTTGAAGTCGACGCCGCTGAGGAACGTGGCGTCGGCATTGAAAATCATCGTGCCGTTATTGTTGACCACGCCGCCCGACGCGGTGAGCGGCGAGTCCAGCTGCAGCGAATCCCAGGCGTCGTCGATATTGATCTCGCCACCGGTCATCGTCCAAGCCGCGCCGGCGATCCGCGCCGCGGGCCCCGGGTTGGGGTCCTGGCCGATGATGATAAAGCCGAACGCCGCCGTGTTGACGTTGATCGTTCCCGCGTCGAGCGACCAAGCGTGGGCCATGTCGAGCGTCGAGCCCGTCGCCAGGTTCATCACCCCGCCGAAGCCGTCCGTGCCGGTGCTGACATCGACGTCAAGCGTGGCATTGCCATTGACGTTGATCACGCCGGCGCCCGAGAGGCCGTCCCAATCGAAGAGGGCGTCGACGCTCGTGGCGGTGAGCTGCAGCGTCCGGGCGGGGGGCGCAAGCAGAACGAGCCCGATATTGCCTGCGGTGATCGTGCCGTCGTTGCGGAGAACGACGTGCGCGCTGCCGGGGCTGGCGACCTCAAGATCGACGCGGCCGTTGCCCGTCAGCGAAGCGTCGGCTCCGATATCGAACAGGCCCGAGTCCACCTCCAGCACAGCGGTCCCGATCCCTTGTTGCGAGTTGAGCGTGACGCGGGCGCCGCCGCTCAAAGTGAGCGTGTTGGTGTCGAAGGCGTCGCCCGAGCGGCCGTAGAGGGTGAGGTTCGTGCCGGCGCCGCTAAGGGTGGTCGCGCCGTTGACGATGACCTCGCGCGTGTTGGGAGCACTCGCCCCACTGTCGGTGCTGTTGATGACGCCGGCGCCTCCACTGAGCGTCAGCGAGGCGATCTGATTGGCGATGTCGAACTGGGTCTGATCTCCCGCGGCGTTGACGAGGTTGCCGATGACGATGTCGTCATTCGTGTTGACGGCGGCGTCGGGGCTCCAGTTGCCGTTGTCGCTCCAGAGCTTGCTGGCGCTGTTGCCGGCGTCGTCCCAGTTGAGCGTCACCGCATGAACCGTGTGGGACGCCCCGCCGATCAGGGCGGCAAGGCCGAAACGGCAGACGAGAGTGGCGAGGGGCTTCGATTGACGGCGTGGACGGGCGTGGCGGCGCTGACGGGGGAGGGGCATTTTTCCTGGCTCCGGATCGGAAGGGAGAGGCGCCCGGCACGGGGCGCTCGTTCTGAGCCGATCAGGAGCCGTGGGCGCAGCCCGACAGCGGTTTCCAAGCTTCTTGTGTAGGCAGAACCGGGGGCTAAGGCCCCGCGGCTGAGAATTGCACGCGGAATCAGCCGGCACGCGTTAGCGTCCGGTTCTTTTGCCAACGATCGGCAAGAACTCGCGTTGGGGCGCCGCGTCGACCCTCCCCTAGCCCCTCCCTGGAAGGGAGGTGGATGAAGCGCGTCGCTTCGCGACGCCTGAAGAGAGGTCAGCCCGCGGTGTCGGCGGCGATAAGCTCTTTGTGGCGGGCCAGGTCGTTTTCTTCCATCACCGCCAGGTAGGGTAGGTTGCGGTAATGGTCGTCGTAATCGAGGCCGTAGCCAACGACGAACTCGTCGGGGATCTCGAAGGCGACGAAGTCAGGCTGCGCGGAGACCTCTTGGCGGCCGTGCTTGCGGAGCAGCACCGCGGAGCGGACCGACTTGGGGCCAAACTCCTTGATCTTTTCGATCACTTTCACCAGCGTGTGGCCCGTGTCGAAGATGTCGTCCACCAGCAGCACGTGACGCCCCTTGATGTCGAACATCAACTCGGCATTGACCGTCAGCTCGCCACGCGTGGTGGTCTCGCCGCCGTAGCTCGAGGCCTCGATCACGCCGACGCGGAGGGGCATCTCGAGCTCACGGATCAGGTCCGCTACCAGCACCACGCTGCCGGTGAGCACCGAGACGATCGACAAGGGCTTGTCGCCGTAGGTCGCGGTGATCTCGGCGGCCATCCGCTGGACGCCGTCGTGGAGCTGCTGCTTGGAGTAGAGAATCCGCATGGGGATTTGGGGGTGGTGGCTTGAGGAAGGGAGATAGGGGGATGAATGGAGATAGGGGGATGGACGTTCGTGGGGTTGAACTCCTTTCGATGGCTCAGCCTATCGAAACGAGATTAGAAGAGATTTGTCTTTGAAGACCAAGTAAGGGAAGAGACTCAGGTATGGGAACCGCTCAGCCCTTCAAGGCCGCGATCCCCACATCCCCCTTCATCCCCACATCTCCCTTCGTAACCTCACCTACAGGAGGATCGCCGCGATGCAGGCGGTGAGGAACGAGGCGAGGGTGCCGCCAATCATCGCCCGTAGGCCGAGTTTCGCCAAGTCGCCGCGGCGTTCGGGGGCGAGGCTGCCGATCCCCCCCAACTGGATGCCGATCGAGCTGAAGTTGGCAAAGCCGCAGAGCGCGTAGGTCATCAGTTGACGGGTGCGGTCGCTGATGACGTCGGTCGAGGGGACTCCGTCGGCGCCGGCAACGGTCCACTCGGAGAGTCTGCCGTAGGCGACGAACTCGTTGGTCGCCATCTTCAGGCCCATCAGTTGCCCGGCGGCCGAGCAGTCGGCCGTTTCGATGCCGATGAGCCACGCGACGGGCCAAAACATCCAGCCCAAGAGGCCGTCGAGCGACCAGCGGGCCGGGTCCTCCGGGACGCTCTGACCGGCCCATGCGGCGACGTGCCAGAAGGCGTCGCCGGCGAGGCCGAAGATCGAGTTCACCACGGCGATCAGCGCGAGGAACACAATCAGCATGGCGCCGACGTTTAGCGCGAGAGACAGTCCGCCGGTCGTGCCGTTGGAGATCGCCTCCAGGACGTTGACGCTCTCGTCCTCGACATCGACGCCGACGTGGCCGCGGGTCTTGGGCTCGTCGACCTCGGGCTGCATCACCTTGGCGATCAGCAGGGCGCCCGGCGCCGAGATGACCGACGCCGCCAGCAGGTGCCCCGCGTTGATGCCCATCGCCGACAGCGCGCCGAGCACGCC
>JBGSJY010000123.1:0-5090 GCA_041741515.1 Pirellulales bacterium
GGCGGACTCGACAATCGCCCATGCGTCGTCCGTCGCGCCGTCGGGCCGGAACACCAGGCACGCCGCCACCGCCGGATCGACGACCGCCGTCAGCGGGTTGCCGGCCGAGAGCTGCACGAACTTGATCGTGCCGAGGTCCTCGTGCTCGTCGTCGGCGAGGGTCGTCGAACCGGCGTCTTCCTCAGTGACGGCTGTCGCAGCGGCCGCGTCGATCAGCTTTGAGACCGTGTACTGTCCTGTCCCCAGTTGGCACTGAAAAGTGAACGGCTCACCGCTGCGCATCGCTTCGAGCCGCGCGTCGACCCAGGCGGTGCGCACCGCTTCGGCGGCCGCCTCGAGCCGCACACGGCCGAGCGTCCCCGTCATCGACGGCGCGACCATCGCCGCCAGCATCACCACGAGCGAGAGCACCAGGAGCAGCTCGACGAGCGTGAAGCCGGCCGCGACGGCGTGGCGATCAACTTTCTTCTTCAGACGTGACATCGTCGTCGGTCCCGTCGCTGCCGTCGGGTCCTGCCGACCAAACCCTGGCGATGTTGTCCTTCGCCTCGTACTTGTACTCGTTATCCCACGGGTCGAGCGGAATCGACTTCTTATTGAGGTAGGGGCCCGCCCAACGATCGGCCATCTTCGAGTCGCTCGGCTTCTTCACAAGGTCATCAAGCGACTCGGGCATTTTCTTCATGTCAAAGCGGTACTGCTCGATCGTGCGGCTCAGCAACTGGACCTGAGCCTTCGCCGCGTTGCGGTCCGCCTTGTCCTGCTGCCCGGTGATGGCGAGCGTGGCCATCGAGCCGAGCACCACCAGGATCACCAGCACGAGCAGAACCTCAAGCAACGTGAAGCCCGCCGCCGCCCGCCGCCTGCGTCTCATACGCCTATCCATGCAAAACCTCGTCTATCGTTTGGGTAAGTTTTTAAAGGGAGATGTGGAGATGGGGGGAGATAGGGGGATAGTCATTCGGTAGGTCACCGTCTCGTAAGCGAAATCCTCGAACAACCCCTAACGTAGAGCTTGCGTGCGTCGTTATTTGCCAATGTCACCACACAGGATGAGCGTGTCCCATCGGACCGCCATCCACTAATCTCCCCGTCATCTTCACATCCCCCTTCCGAAAGTCTCCTACAGAGTGCCGCCGGCGTTGATGATCGGCATCAGCAGCGCGATCACCACCACCAGCACCGCGCTCGCTAGGAGCACGAGCATCAGCGGCTCGATGAGTCGCACCGCGAGTTCGATTTTACGCCATGTCGTCCGCTCTAGGTTATCCGCTACCTGCTCGAGCACGGTCTCAAGGCTGTTGGATTGCTCCGCGACAGCGATCATCTCGCAGACGTCTCGCGGGAAGTCGCCGCTCGCGCCCAGCGGCGCGGCGAGCGACTCGCCCGACTTGATGCTTTCCGCCGCTCCGCGGACGACGTCCGAAAGGACTCGGTTGCCCGCCGAGTCGGCGGCGATGTCCAGCGCGCGGACGATCGGCACGCCCCCCTTGAGCAGCGTTCCCAGCACGCGGCAGAGCCGCGCCACCGAGAGGCTGCGGCTGATCGGCCCGAAAACTGGCGTATTGATGCGGACGCGGTCGATGAGGTCACGGGCTCGCGGCGTCGCCATCCACTTCGACACGCCATAACCGATTCCGCCCAGCGCCGCTAGCACAAAGATGCCGTAACTGCCGAGGAAATCGCTGACGTTGAGCAGCGCGTCGGTGACCCACGGCAGCTCGCCCCGCTGGCGCATCTTGTCGAAGATCTCCGACACCATCGGCACGGCGAACACCACCAGGCCCGTCACCACCAGCACGCCGATCACCGAGAGGATCACCGGGTAGGCGAGGGCGCCGACGACCTTGCCGCGGAGCTCGGCTTGTTGTTCGGTGAACGCGGCGACGCGGTCGAGCGCGTCTTCGAGGAACCCGCCCTCGCCGCCGGCGCGGATCATGCTGACCGCCAGCTCGCCGAACGCCCGCGGATGGCGGGCCATCGCCTCGGCGAGGCTCGAGCCTTGCTCAACCTGGGCGTAAACGTCCTCGAGCACCGCCTTGAGCGCCTTGTGCGAGGCCTGGTCCTTCACGACGGCGAGCGACCGCAGCAGCGGCACGCCGCTCCGCAGCAGCGCCGAAAGCTGGCTATAGACCGGCGTCACCTTCGCGGTGGGAACGCTGATCGAAGCGCCGGCGCCTGCCGAGATCGACCCCTTCGCTACCTCGACCTTGACGGGGAAGAGGTCCTTCGCCGAGAGCTGCGCCATCGCTTCGCGCGCCGACCCAGCGCTGAGCGTCCCCGTAAGGAGCTCGCCGGCGAGGCTTCGGGCCGTATACGCAAAATCGGGCAATGTCTTTCGTTGGTTCTTTTGTTAACCACAGAGCCACGGAGGGCACTGAGGACGCACGGAGACGGGATTAACCAGATTTACGAGATAAGAAGTTCATCCAGTCGATCCTGTTCATCCTGTCTAAAAAAACTTCTCTGTGCTTAACTCAGCGCCCTCTGCGCCTCTGTGGTTAACAGCTTCTAAGTCCGGTCACCACGAGTCACGCGAACGACCTCGTCAACAGTCGTCACACCGGCAATGCACTGCCGCCAGGCGTCCTGACGCAACGTGCGCATGCCGGCGGCTAGGGCGGCTTTGCGGATTTCCCAGCTGCTGGCGCGGTCGTGCGCCAGTTGCCGAACGGGATCGGTTGTTTCGCAGAGTTCGAAGATGCCTTGACGGCCGGAGTACCCGAGCTCGCGGCACGCGCGACACCCCTTGGCTTTGAAGAGCTGTCCGCCGCCCGCTTCGAGCTCTTCCCACGGGAAATCGGGCGGCACGTCATCCGGTGTGGGAGTGTAAGCCTCGAGGCACTTCACGCAGAGGCGGCGCACCAGTCGCTGGGCCATCACCGCCTCGATCGTGCTGGCGACGAGGAACGGCTCGATGCCCATGTCGATGAGCCGGGTGTAGGCGCTCGGGGCGTCGTTGGTGTGCAGCGTGCTGAACACCAGGTGACCGGTGAGCGCCGCTTGAATGGCGTTCTCAGCCGTCTCGTGGTCACGGATTTCGCCAACCAGCACAACGTCCGGGTCGTGCCGCAAAATGGAGCGCAGCGACGCCGCGAACGTCAGGCCGATCTTCGGGTGGACTTGGATCTGCGCGATGCCCGGCAGCTGATATTCGACCGGGTCTTCGGTCGTAATGATCTTGGTGGTTTCGTCGTTGATCTCGGTGAGCGCGCTGTAGAGCGTCGTCGTCTTGCCGGAGCCCGTCGGGCCGGTGACGAGAATGATGCCGTGCGGCGCGCGGATCAGTTCGCTTAACCGGTTATCGAGCACCTCGCCCATGCCGAGCGCGGCTAGGGAGAACTTCATGCGTCCCTTGTCCAAGAGACGCATGACGATCCCTTCGCCGTGGATCATCGGGATCACCGAGACGCGCACGTCCACCTCGCGGCCTTCGACACGCAACTTGATGCGGCCGTCTTGCGGGAGGCGTTTTTCCGCGATGTTCAGGTGCGCCATGATTTTTAGGCGGCTGGTGATCGCGGCGCGGAAGTGGTTGATTTCGGGCGGCGTGGGCTGCTCGACCAGGATACCGTCGATGCGGTAGCGGATCCGGATGCCGTTGGCCTCCGACTCGATGTGGACGTCCGACGCCCGGGTCTGGATTGCTTCGAGGAGGATCTCGTTGACCAGCCGGACGACGGACGCCTCATGAGCGCCCTCGGCCAGCTCGGCGGCATCGGCGTCGATCTCCTCCAGCAGCTCGACCCCACTCTCGGCCTGGCGGGCGGCGACCAGTCCTTCGACCGTCTCGCTGCCGACTCCCAAATGCGCCTTGAGACGCTCGGCGATCTGCCGCCGCGTGGCGAGCAAGGGCTCGATCGTCAGCCCCGTGATCGCGCCGACCTCGTCGAGAGCCTCGAAATCAAGGGGATCGCTCGTGGCGATGCTAAGCGTGCCATTCAGCCGGCTCACCGGGAACAGCCCGTGGCGGTGCATCAGCCGCTGGGGGAAGGCGTCGAGCAGGGAGAGGTCGGGCTGGCAGTGGTTGAGGTCGATCAGCTCGGCGCCGATCTCGAGCCCCAGGGCGGTCAGCACGTCTTCCTCGGCGACGTAGCCCCGCTGGACCGCGACTTCGTGAAGCGGTTTGCCCGCCGCCTCGCCGTTAACGGCGCGGAGTTCGGCAGCCCGCTCCTGAGAGAGAACGCCGTGCTTCAGCAGGACAGCAACCGAATCCACGCGTTATCCAGACGAAAGAGTGCCGCCGACCAATTGGGGCTGGGAAGCCCCTGATTATCAATGACCAGACGCCGGGCGGCAAACGAGAGCCGCCCGGCGCTGGTATTCGTCTTCACAGACCGACGATTGGGCCGGATTTTTACGAAAAATCAGAGCTCGCCATCGCCGGCCGGGGCCGGGCGGTTGCCCCCCCGACGGGGACGCCCTTCGCCGGGGCGCCCTTCGCGGTCGCCACGGCGGCCGCGATCTCCACGGTCGGGGCGATCGGCGCGGTTCCCACGGTCACCGCCGCGGCCGAACGGGGGCTGCTCGCTCATGGTGAACGGCGTGCCGGTCATTTCCTCGAGCGTGGCCCGCTGTTCGCTGGTGAGGACCGTCAGCATCTCATCCCGGGCCTCGGCACGGGCAGCCGCCATTTTCTCTTGCAGCTGGGCCTCGATTTCACGGGCTTTCTCGCGGAGCTGCTGCTTCTGTTCGTCGGTGAGGCCTAGCTTGTCGGCCAGCGGGCCGTTCATCAGCGAACGGGCGCCGCCATTGTTTAGCTGCTGCTGGGTCTCGATCTGGCGGAGGCGGTCCATCTGCTGCGTGGTGAGCACCTCGCCGAGCTTGGTTTCGACTTCCTTCCGCATCTCGTCGAAGGTGGCCCGCATCGACTCGAAGTCGGGGCGCTCGCCGCCACGCATACGACCGCCCATTTCCTGGCGGATCTTATCGCGCATCTCCTCTTCGATCGCTTGGAGCTTTTCGACCTGATCGTCCAGCAGTTCGAGTTCATCGCGGACCTCGTCCGAGCGGAGGAGCATCCCCAATCCGCCTCCTGGGCCGCCGCCAGGGCCGCCAGGTCCGCCGAAGCCGCGTCCACCGGGGCCGCC
>JBGSJY010000124.1:0-2465 GCA_041741515.1 Pirellulales bacterium
GAGGTCGTCCGGCGTTCCTACGCCCATCAGGTAGCGGGGCTTGTCCTTAGGCAGCAGCGGCTCGGTGAACTCGATCGTGCGGTACATGTCGGCCGCCGGCTCGCCGACGCTCAGGCCGCCGATCGCGTAGCCCGCCATGTCCAGAGCTACGAGCCCCTCCGCCGACAGCCGCCGCATCTCCGGGTCGAGGCCCCCCTGGACGATGCCGAACAGTGACTGATCTTGTCTGGTTTTTGCGGCGATGCAGCGCTCGGCCCAGCGGATGCTGCGCTCCATTGCTGAGCGGACCACCTCGGGCGGTGATGGGAGCTGCACGACCTCGTCGAGCTGCATGGCGACATCGGCGCCGAGCTGCTCTTGGATCTGGACCGAGCGCTCGGGCGTCAGGTCGATGATGTCGCCGTTGACCATCGACTTGAACTTCACGCCGCGTTCGTCCACCTTGCGGGCGTCGGCGAGGCTGAAGACCTGAAAGCCCCCCGAATCGGTGAGCATCGGGCCCTGCCAGCCAGAAATAGCGTGCAAGCCGCCCAGCTTCTCGACCGTGTCGCCGCCGGGCCGCAGCGCGAGGTGGAAGGTGTTCCCCAGCACCATCTGGGCGCCGGTCCCTTCGAGCCGCTCGACATCGACGCACTTCACGCCGCCAACGGTGCCCACGGGCATGAACGTCGGCAGCTCAACCGTCCCGTGCGGCGTGTGGAGCCGCCCACGGCGGGCGCCGGAGGGATCGACGCCGAGGGGCTCGTAGCGGACGGAATGCATCGGTGGCTCGTCATCAATTGGGCGGCGAGCCGGCGACGTTAGTCGTCGGAGGGAACCCGGAGCGTACTGCATCCCGTCCCCCGACTAACGTCGGGGGGCTAGCCAGCGGACGGCCTGCGGCCGACTTACTAAGCCTCGCCGCGGAGCTTCAGGCCGTGAGCGGTGAGCTTTTCTCGGACTTCGTTGAGGCTCGTAACGCCGAAGTTCTTGCACTCCAGCAGGTCGTCCGGCGTGCGGCGGAGCAACTCGCCGACGGTCGTGAGGCCGAGACGGACCATGCACTTGCGGGCACGGACCGAGAGGCTGAGATCCGAGATCGGGCGGTCCAAGAGGGCCCGCTCGTCGGCCGACATGTCCTCGGGGCGGTAGGTCGGTTCCTGCTCGCGCTTCTGGTGGGCGAACTGGCCGAGCTCGAGGCCCTTCGAGTTGAGCATCTCGCGGATTTCGATCAGCGAGGTCTCGCCGAAGTTCTTGCTCGAGAGCAGTTCTTGCTCGGTCGTCTCGGTCAGGTCGCCGAGCGTCATCACGCCCATCCGCTGCAGGCAGTTGCGGCTGCGGACCGAGAGCTCGAAGTCGGTGACCGGGATCGACAGGACCTGCGACATGCGGTCCTGCTGACGACGGGCCTCTTCGTCATAGAACATGTCGCGGCTGCCATCGGCGTCCTTGAAGAACAGCCGGGCGCGCTCGTGAGCGGGGTAGACGTCGAGGATCCGCTGGTAGCAGCCCTTGGCCCGCTCGAACTGCTCGACATCCTCGTACAGGATGCCCAGGTTCAGCAGCGTGCCGACGTGCGTGGGGAACTGCTGGGCGGCCTTCTCGTAGAGATTGCGGGCGTAGTCGTCGTTACCGCGGCGGTCGTTCTCGAGGGCCAGGCCAAACAGCGAGCCGGCATGGCCCGAATCGGCGGCGACGGCGCGCTCAAGAAGGGCGACCACTTCGTCTGGGTTGCCAGCCAGGGCCTGGACCGTGGCCGAACGCTGGTAGAGGTACTCGGCGGTCTGCTCAACGGCGCCGGAGAGGGCGTCCAGCACGGCGAGGGCGCCCTTGGCGTCGCCCGAGTAACGGAGGGCTTCGGCTTTAGCGAGGTTGACGATGTCCTTGTCGTAGCCCGCTCGGCCGGACGACTCGTAGGCGGCAACGGCTTCCTCGTACTTGTCGAGGGCGAGCTTCGCCTTGCCCAGGTAGAAGTGCGTCAGAGCGCCGCCGTCGGCCTTGGTAAGGACCTCGATCGCCTGCGTGTAGCGGCCGAGCATGTAGAGGCAGACGCCAAGCTTCGCCGAAGCGGCCGGCGTGCGGCTGGGCTGCGATTCTAGCTCTTGGACCGCCTCTTTCAGGTCGCCGTAGCGGCTGTAATTGGCGGCGATTGTCGCGGTGATCTGCTCGATCTCACGCGGCCCGAAGGCGGCGGTGGAGACGATGGCCTGCTTGATATCCGTGTCGAGAGCCGTCATAGGGGGAGTTGGCAGGGGGCAGGGGGCAGTGCGCAGTAGTTGTGAGGAGGGCATTCGGTACCGCCGACAGGCACTGCCTGCTGCCGACTGCCTACTGCCCCCTCCCAAAAAAGCCGGTGGTCGGAGTCGAACCGACAACCCCCGCATTACGAATGCGGTGCTCTGCCAATTGAAGCTACACCGGCGTACCACCCAGGGAGCGCGGACGCTCCGCTGGGCGGTAGCCCCGCAGTTTAGCGGCCGATCCGA
>JBGSJY010000125.1:0-9910 GCA_041741515.1 Pirellulales bacterium
GTCGATTGTCAGCCGCGGCGGCGCGGTGAGTTCCGCCGGGTCCTCGACGACGCGAATCGTTGTGCCGCGGGTTTCGGTTATCCACTGCCGCACGCGGCCGTCGTCGGCCACTAGCAGCACCGCGTCGGCGCCGTGGCGCAACTGGTCGAGCAGTCCGCTGAGCTTCTGGCCGCACTCGGGGTGGCGCCAATCGCCGGCGACCTGGACCGCCGGCTCGAGCACGAAGGGGCGGAACGACATCCGCGGGTGAGGAACCCGTAGCCGCGGCGTGTCGATGACGGCGTCCCCGCCGAGCAGCCGATCCCCGTAGAGCAACAGGTCGATGTCGAGAGTTCGCGCTGCCCAGCGGGCGTTCCGCTCGCGGTCGAGCGCGTGCTCGATCGACTGCAGCTCTGCTAGCAACTCATGCGGCGAGAGGTCGCAGTCGAACACCGCGGCCGCGTTGAGAAACGCCGCTTGCCCGGCGGGCCCCCCGACGGGGCTGGTGGCGAGGCGATCACTAACCGTCAAAGAGCCGGGCTTCGCGAGCCGCGTCAGGCCTTCAACGGCCGCATCGAGCGCGGCCCCGACGTCGCCGAGGTTCGATCCGAGCGACACGAGCGTGCGTGGCATGACGCTTCGCGGCTAGGGGCACTACGCTTCGCGGCTATTAACACTGCGAGTCGCGCCGGTTGGCGTGACGCGCCGCAGCGCGAGAAAAGAAAAAAGCTTGGGAGGGACTTCCGTGTCGTCGTCGCTAATGCGTCGTTAGGAATCGTATCCCTCGGTCCCGCCTCCCAAGTGAGTTATCTGCCCGACCAGATTTTCTTCGCAACGGCTCGGCGCGCACCGCAGGCGTACGCCGTGCCTCCGCAGTTAGAAAACGATCGAAGCATGCATGCGACGAAGCGCTTAAAGAATCCACACCCGCCACCGAGCCTAACCTCGCATCGCGCCAATCCGGGTCGCGCCAATCGGCGTCATTCCCGTCTGCATTGATCGCGATTCAGCGCTCGGCCGCCGCGACGCCCTGTTCCGTGCACGTCGCAGCGATGAAGGGGGAGTTTTGCTAAGTCTTCATGGATTGTCAAGCAACAGAAACAAACGAGTGCGCAGCACGACCGTCGATTGGCGTTGGGGCCCGTGTTTGTGCGTACGCGGCGCGGTAGTCTCGTCGTCGTTGGGCTGTAACGGATCGCAGTTTGCCAGTCGCTGCAATTGCCTCTCGTTGCAGTCGCCCGTCGTTCACCGTGAGCGCTGCTATGAGCGAAACCGCTGCCTCCAGCGAAGAATCTTTCTCGAAGTCCTTCGCGGGCCTGCGTGTGCTATCACTCGAGAGCCGCCGCGCGACGGAGATGTCGCGGCTGATCGAGAAGCATGGCGGCGAAGCGCACGTCAGCCCGTCGATGCGTGAAGAACTTGTCGATGACGACCGCCCCGCGATCGAATTCGCCCATCGTTTGGTGGGCGGCGAGATCGACGCGGTGATCTTGCTCACCGGCGTCGGCGTGAAGATGTTCATCGATCAGGTGGAGCGCCACGTCGGCCGGCAACGCCTGCTGGACGCACTTTCCGACATCCCGACGCTGGCGCGCGGGCCGAAGCCCGTCGCGGTGATGCGTGAGCTGGGCCTCAAGCCCACGTTCCGCGCCCCCGCGCCGAACACCTGGCGCGAGGTGCTGGCGACGATCGACACGCAGCTCCCCGTGGCGAATCTCACCGTCGGCCTCCAGGAGTACGGCGAGACGAACCCGAGCCTGATCGCGGGCCTCGAGGCGCGCGGCGCGCGGGTCGATCGCTTGCAGGTCTACCGCTGGGCCCTCCCCGAAGACACCGCGCCGCTCGAGGCGAACGCCCGTCGGCTGGCCGAGGGCGAGGCCGACGTGGTGATGCTCACGTCCGCCAACCAGCTCAACAACCTGCTGGCGGTCGCCGGCGAGTTGGGCATCGAGAACGCGGTGCTGGAGGGCTTCCGCAGCGCGGTGGTCGTGTCGATCGGGCCGACGACGAGCGAACGCCTCCGCGCGCTGGAGCTGCCCGTCGATATCGAGTCAAGCGGCGCGATGGGCAAGATGGTCGCCGACGCGGCGGCGGGGGCGCACGCGGTGATTGAACGCAAGCAGGGGCTTCGCCAGCTCATGGGCGGCGAGCCGACCACGCCCCTTTCTAGAGACCCCGTGGTCGGAGTTGCAGCGCGAGCAAACTCCGCCACTTCCTCCGACGACTCGCGTCGCCGGCTCGCCGACAACATGCGCTCGCAAGTTCTTCGTGACGCCGTCGCTGGCAAACCCTGGGCCGATTCGGATTTCTTGCGCGCGTGTCGACGCGAGCCCGTCTCGCGCACGCCCGTGTGGCTGATGCGGCAGGCGGGGCGCTACATGCCCGAGTACCGCGCGGTGCGCGCCAAGCAATCGTTCCTCGAGCTGTGCAAGAACCCGGCGCTGTGCAGCGAGGTGATGTGTACGGCGGTCGAGTACCTGGGCGTCGACGCGGCGATCATCTTCAGCGACCTGCTGCCGATCCTCGAACCGATGGGCCTCGAGCTGGAGTTCGCGCCCGGCGACGGGCCCGTGATCCACAACCCGGTGCGCGAAGCGGAGGACGTCGATCGCGTCATCGACCTCACGAGCGTCGACGCCCTGTGGTTCGTCGTCGAAACGGTGCGCAAGACCCGCGCCGACTTGCCGAGCCATCTGCCGCTGATCGGCTTCGCCGGCGCGCCGTTCACGCTCGCCAGCTACGTGATCGAGGGAGGCGGCAGCCGCAACTACCTGCACACTCGGACGCTGATGCAACGCGACGAGGGCGCGTGGCGCGAGTTGATGCAGCGCTTCGCCCGCTCGGCCGCGCTGTACCTCAACGCGCAGATCGCCGCCGGCGCGCAGGCGGTGCAGATCTTCGACAGCTGGGTCGGCTGCCTCGGGCCGGGCGACTACCGGCGCTACGTGCTGCCCTACACTCAGCAGTTGATCGACGCGCTCGACCCGTCGGCCGTGGTGATCCACTTCGCGGCGGGGAACCCAGAGCTGCTGCCGCTCGCTGCCGAAGCGGGCGGCGATGTGATCGGCGTCGATTGGCGCACCGACCTCGCGCCGGCGTGGGACCGCCTAGGTCCGCATGTCGCCGTGCAGGGCAACCTCGACCCGATGACGCTCCTCGCGCCACAAGAGACGATCCGGCAACGCGCGGGCGAGCTGCTAAGTAGCGTCGCCGGTCGCCCCGGCCACATCTTCAACCTCGGCCACGGCATCGTACCGCAAACGCCGCCGGAGAACGCGCGGGCGCTAGTGGAGTTTGTGCACTCCGTGAGCGGGCAGCAGGCAGAGGGCAGACGGCAGTAAGGACAAAAAAGCTGGCTTTGCCTGCCCTAAGTGTTCTGCCGTCTGCCTGCTGCCCTCTGCCGGCTCATCAGGCCACCGGCCTCCGGAAATGCTGATACGCCATCAGCACCTCGTAGAGGTCGGCCGAGATCGTGACTTCGTCGTTGGCGAAGTCGGCGAGCCAGGTCCGCTGGCTGCGGACCGCGTCGGCCAGCAGCGGCAGCAGTTGCGACGCGGGGGCCGTCACCGACTGGTTGTCGGCCGACATCCGCACCGCGGGGACCTCCGGAGCGTCGTCCTCGGGTCCTCGGTAGATCCGCAGCGATCGTGCACGCATGGCTCGCCGTTCCCTCGGCAGTCGGTGGCATCCCAAGAAGCCGCGCAGCGTCCCACCCCGGGGGCGCAGCACGGCTCCGCGAAGTTGCTATCGGACGGACCGACCGTAGGGGTTGAGCGAGTTGGTGCGGATTTGCGGGAATCCTCCCGTCCGCGCCGGACCAGGTTGCCCGACCCGCGCTAGCCTACGCAGAACGCCAAGACTAAGGGCTTCCGTTGCTGGCGCCGATGACTTATCGATGCCCGAGCTGGTCGATGCCCGAGCTGGCGGTCGCCCGTTCTCTCCACCGCCGGGCATTGGTCCCCCCCCGCCCCCGAAAATCGCATCCGAGGAGCCGAGATACCGCCATGTGGCGTTCGTTCTTCCTCGCCGTCGGCGCGTACGTGTGCCTGCTCGGGCTCGAGGCCCTGGCGATCAACAAGGCCGTGCTGAAGCCGCAGACGCGCGGCGGCCAGGTGGTGGCCGCTTCGCGCGACGTGACGCCGCCGGAGTGGGCCCCCTGGAGCCTCCTAGCGGGCGGCTCGATCGTGGTGCTCTACAGCCTGACCTTGATGCGGAAGAGCGGCTGAGGGGGCTTGGCGACCCCAGGGGGGCTTGGCGACCCCAGCAGTCAGGTATCAGGGTCAGGTATCAGGAAAGGGTCGCCCGGTGGGCGTGAACCTTTCGGGCGGGCCGGCTGTTTTTCCAGGGGCGCCTTTCCTTGCCTCTGGCCTCTTCGCCTCTAGCCTCTAATCGGTTGTGATCGCCCCGGCGGTCGGGGTATGATGAGGGGCTTGCGCCGGGGGCCCGGCTGCCGGGTTCCTCTCCGGGGGCTGACGCCTCCCGGCTCGCACGACGTTTGACTGGTCGGCTTTCCGCCTTCCCACTTCCCACTTCCCACTCCGTCCGCATGTCCACCGCCAAATCCGCCACCAAGAGCCCGTCGTCGACGGGGACGCAGCTCCTCTCCGGGGCCGACATCCTCGTGCAGTCGCTGGTGCGTCACGGCGTGGACACGATCTTCGCCTACCCGGGCGGTTGCAGCATGCCGCTGCACCAGGCGCTGACGCGTGTGAAGGACCAGCTCCGCACGATCCTGCCGCGGCACGAGCAAGGGGGCGCCTTCGCGGCCCAGGGCCTGGCGCGTTCGACCGGCAAGGTGGGCGTCGCGATGGCCACCTCGGGCCCCGGCGCGACGAACCTCGTCACGGCGATCGCCGATGCAAAGCTCGACTCGATCCCGCTGGTCTGCATCACCGGCCAGGTGCCCACCTCCGTCATCGGCTCCGACGCGTTCCAAGAGACGCCGATGGTCGAGGTCTGTCGCGGCATCACCAAGCACCACTACCTGCTGACCGACGTCAACGACGTGGCCCGCGTCATGAAGGAGGCGTTCTTGATCGCCTCGACCGGACGGCCCGGCCCGGTGCTCGTGGACGTTCCCAAGGATATCCAACTTGCCTCGTGCGTGCCCGATTGGGACTGCGCTTTGAACCTGCCGGGGTATAACCCCGCTAAGCCGCTGGCGAAGCCGGAGGCGTTGCGCCAGGCCGTCGCGGCGATCAAGCGCGCGAAGAAGCCCGTCGTCTACGCCGGTGGCGGCATCGTCCTCGCCGACGCCTCCGAAGAGCTGCGGGCCTTCGTCAAGAAGACCGGCATCCCGATTACGACGACCGTCATGGGCCTGGGCGCCTATCCCGGCACGGACGAGCTGTCGCTCGACATGCTCGGCATGCACGGCAGCGTCTACGCCAACTATGCGGTGGACCAAGCCGACCTACTCATCGCCCTGGGCGTGCGGTTCGACGATCGGGTCACCGGCAAGCTCGAGGAGTTCTGCAAGCACGGCAAGATCATCCACATCGACATCGACGCCGCCGAGATCAACAAGAACAAGGCCGCGCACATCCCCGTCCAGAGCGACGTCAAGTACGCGCTGGGTGAGCTGAACAAGATCGTCGAAGCGCCCGAGGACATCTCCGACTGGGTCGCCCAGTGCAAGAAGTGGAAGAAGGAGTACCCGTTCTCCTACGACAAGTCGTACCCCGGCATCACGCAGCAGTCGGCCATCGAAAAGCTCTGGCAGATGACGGCCGACCGGGACCCGATCATCACCGTCGGCGTCGGCCAGCATCAGATGTGGGCCGCCCAGTTCTACAAGTTCCAGAAGCCGCGGACGTGGCTCAGCTCCAGCGGCCTGGGGACGATGGGCTTCGGCCTCCCCGCGGCGATGGGCGCGCAGGCGGCCTTCCCGGGACGCCTCGTCATCGACATCGACGGCGATGGCAGCTTCCAGATGAACATCCAGGAGCTGAGCACGCTGGTCTGCGAGAAGCTCCCGGTGAAGGTGCTGCTGCTCAACAACCAGCACCTGGGGATGGTCGTGCAGTGGGAAGACCGCTTCATGAAGGGCAACCGCGCCCACACCTACCTCGGCCCGATCGACGCGCCCGAGTGGGCCGGCGAGGGGGACGGCATCGGCGATATGGACCAGGCCAACCGCTACGCCAACTTCGTGATGATCGCCAAGGGCTACGGCTGCGGCGGCGCGTACGTCGAGAAGGCCGAGGACCTCGAGGGCGCGATCAACGAGATGCTGGCCTACAACGGCCCGTTCATCCTCGACGTCGCCGTGCCCTACCAGGAGCACGTCCTGCCGATGATCCCGGGCGGGATGACGGTGAAGGATATGATTTTGAAGTAATGTTCGCTTGGATGGGATGTCGTTCTACGCCATCACCGCCGTCAAGCTTCTGATCGCAGCCCTCCTGATTATGTGGGGCTGCGCCAGCCTCAATATGGTTTCGCGACTCGGCAAGGATCGTAGCTGGCTGCCGAAGCGGTTGTGTTTCGATGGAGCTGAGGCGGAGGAGTTTTCGTCGCAATTCCCCGACTCGCTAGAAAAATCGGGCACGTTCGAAAAACTTGAGTCGTCAGAGCACGATTTCGTGCTGCCTGGAACGACGAGAATCGAATTCGTCTCACCGGGCCTACTAGCGCCGGTAGTTCTACTTTTGGCGGGCCTGAGCGTGCTGGCGCTGGAGTTCCCCTACCTGCTGCCAAAGGTGACGGCTCAAGAGCCGGTACGCTGGATGGAGATCGTCCGCCCGTAATTCTTCTTGGGCCTTGTCGTTAGAACGAGCTAGAATCGGGTTATGAGCACGGCACTCGAACAACTCCTCGACAGCCCTGAGAACCTCGAATATCTCGCGAGGCAAAGTCGGCTTTTGAGCCTCTCTCCGCGAGAGCTATTGGAGTTGGTCGAAGAACTTGAAGCCAAGTTAGGCGCCTCGAACCCCTCCTTCCGAAGGTTCGTCGATTCAGTCTCCGAGCAAATCGAACTAGTACGAGCTACCTCAGCAAAGCCACCAGAAGCAGAGTCCGCCTACGACGTCTTCAAACGGGCGGGATTGATCGGTTGCATTAAAGATGGCCCAAGCGATCTCTCAACCAATCCAAAGTACATGGAAGGCTTCGGAGAGTGATGAGTCGTGTCCTCGTCGATGCGGGCCCTCTTGTGGCGGTCCTAAACGACCGTGACGCAAATCACGAGAGATGCGTCGAAGCAATAAAATCACTTCGCACGCCCCTGCTGACGAGCTGGCCCGTGATGGCCGAAGCCGTCTACCTTCTGCAAAGAGCCGGCCCGCAGCACGTCGCGAGAGGTCTTCTCCAGCAAGCAGCGGGTGACACGCTCCAAATCCTATCCCTCGATCACGATGACATCGCGCCGATCAACGCGATCCTCGCAAAGTATGAAGATCAGCAATTTCAACTCGCCGATGCTTGTCTGATGCATCTCGCGAATCGCGAGGGAATCGACACGGTCTTCACGCTTGATCGCAAAGACTTCGAGGTCTACCGACCGAAGTCCGGTACGCCACTGATACTCTTGCCGTAGCTCGGGCTCGGGACGACGTAAGAGCGGCTAACCGTCGGTTGGCTGGGGCGATTCCAGCCGCCGCTCCTCCGGCCGGTCGTGCAGCAACCCCACGCTCTTGGCCACGATCGTCGCCACCGTCGCGTCGCTCGTGATGTTGGCCACGGTGCGGCTCATGTCGAGCACGCGGTCCACCGCGAAGATCAGGGCGATCCCCTGCTCGGGCACGTGGAGGGTCCCCAGCACGATCACCAGCATCACAATCCCCGCGCTGGGAACGGCCGCGGTGCCGATCGAGGCGAGCGTCGCCGTGAGAACGATCGACAACTGGTCGCCGAGCGTCAGGTCGATGCCGAACGCCTGGGCGATAAACACCGCCGCGACGGCTTGGTAAAGGCTCGTGCCGTCCATGTTCACGGTGGCGCCGATCGGCAGCACGAAGCTCGCCACCTCTTCGTCCACGCCGAGGTGCTCTTGCGTGCATTCCATCGTCACGGGGAGCGTGGCGGCCGAGCTGCTGGTGCTGAACGCGAGCAATTGCGCCGGGGCCAGGCTGCGAAAGAAGTGGCCGTACTTTACCCCTGCGAAAATCCGGACGAGCGTCGGGTAGAAGCCGAACACTAGGATCACCAGCCCGAGCATCACGGTGAGGCTGTAGTAGAGCAGCGCCTTGAAGACGTCCCAGGAGGGCGTCTCGGCGACGAGCGCCGCGAGCAGCGCGAAGACGCCGATCGGCGCGGCGAGCATGATCAGGTCGATCAGCCGCATCACCACTTCGTTGAGCCCGTCGAAGAAGGCCTTCACCGGCGCCGACTTCTCCGCGGGCGTCATCACCAGCGCCACGCCGAACAGCAGCACGAAGACGATCACCTGCAGCATGGCCGTGTTGTTGGTGGCGGCCGCGAAGATATTGTCGGGCACCAGGTCGACGATCGGCTGCAGCGGCCCCTGCTCTTTGGTCTGGTCGGCGATGGCGATCTTGCCGGCGGCGGCGTCGGCCGAAGACTCGAGGAGCTTCGTGCGGGTCGCCTCGTCGATCGCCAGGCCCGGGTTCACGATGTTTACCAGCACGAGACCCAGCGACACCGACGCCACGGTCGTGAACAGGTAAAGGGCCACGGTCCGCCCGCCGAGCGCCGACAGCCGGCTGAGGTCGCGCATGTCGGTGACGCCCTTCACCAGCGAGGCAATGATCAGCGGAACCGCGATCACCTTCAGCAGGTTGATGAAGATCACGCCGAAGGGTTTGACCCAATCGACGATGAACCATGCGCCGCCGAGGGCGACGGCGATCGCCCCCACGATGACGCCCAGGACCATGCCAATCAGGATGCGGACGTGGAGGGGCATTCGCGGCGTGGGGGCGCTAGTGGTGAGGCGCTAGTTTCGCAGAGCAAGCGTTTCGGCAGCGAGCCGCCTCGTACCGACGCGGGGGCGTGGAGCGGAGCGTCGTGCGGGGCGCTCGACGAGGCTCGTTAATCGCTGCCGTCGCTACGACCTGCAAGTTTTCGCTGTGCCGCAGGGTCGCTGCTTTTTCGCGCCGATGCAACGCCTAAGGGCTGAATCTGCGCAAGCTGCGGAATCGGCGACGGCTGGTAGAGAAAAACTTGAGTGGTTTCACCGCGTCGGCGCGACGCGACTCACTTCGCTCTGCGAAAGATCAATTATCAGGCTGTGTTTCTCCCATGACTGAGCCCCTTACCTCGCTGCGAGCCGCTACGCCCGTGTCGTTGTCGACGGCCGAGCGGGTCGGGCCCATCGCTCAGGCGGTGCTCCGCGGCGCCGCGAAGGGGCTCTGTTACGAGCAGGGCGGCTTCCAGGCGGCCGAGCTGTGGCTGCTGGACGACGCCAGTCGATCGCTGGGGCTGACGGCAACGACCTGATTACAGGCGGGGCTGGCAATGACAATATCGGCGGCGGTTTTGGCAATGATACGATCAACGGCGGTGACGGCGATGACATCATGGGCGGCGGCTTTGGCGATGACAGTGTCGTGGGGGCTGCGGGCAATGACGTGGTTGCGGGTGGCGCGGGCAATGACACGCTTTCGGGCGGGTCTGGCGATGACAGCATGTCCGGCAGTTTTGGCAATGATCTGATCAACGCCGGGGGTGGGGCCGATGACATCGGTGGCGGCACCGGGCAGGATACGATCAAGGCCGGGGCTGGCAATGACCGGGTCGGAGGCGGCGAAGGCGATGACGTTATCTCTGGCGACGACGGCAGTGACTTCCTTGCGGGCGGCGGGCGTAATGACGTGATCGACGGCGGCGCGGGCAATGACACGATCAACGGCGGGGCTGGCAACGATCAGATGACGGGGGGCACCGGCGCGGATCAATTCGTGTTCTCGGCATTTGTCGCAGGTGAGAGCGATGTGATCCGTGATTTCGAGGATGGCACCGACAGTTTCTT
>JBGSJY010000126.1:0-7080 GCA_041741515.1 Pirellulales bacterium
CGTCGGCGACGTCCGCGCCGGATCGGTGAAGCGCGTCGCATCCGCCGTCGGCGAGGGTTCGGTGGTGATTTCCAAGGTCTGGGAGTGCGTCAACGCCAGCGACTAATGTGGTGTTAACATTTCGTTTAGAAAATGCGGAAAATGCACCTGCCACGCTCGTGGTGCGTTTCTTTTCCTACAGCTTTGGCGGGCGTGGGCGGCGCCGGACAGACTGTGCTTTTTGATCATGTCAAAGAACTAAGCACTGGCTTCGACCATGGCAGAAATTCGCCCTGTAGGACAGTTCAAACACTCCGGCGGCGCTCACATCATGCCGATCGCGCGCATGCTCGTATGGCCTGATGCGCTTATGATGACATGCTCGATGACCGTCACGTCGATCGCGCGCGCGGCTTCGGTGATTGCCCGCGTGGCCGCGATGTCAGAGCGGGATGGCGTCGGATCGCTGCTTGGGTGATTATGGGCCAGGATCAGGTAGACGGCGCCGACTTCAAGGGCGCGCTTGACGATTTCGCGCGGGTAAACGGGAGCTTCGGTTACCGTGCCTTCGCCATGCACTTCGTCGTGGATCAGCCGATGGCGGGCATTGAGGTAAAGCACGCGAAACTGCTCGTTTCGCAAATCAGCCATTTCGGCGTGGAGATAATCGACCGCCACTTGCGGGTTGGCGAGACTGGGGCGCGATTCAAGTCGGCGGCGTAAGCGCTACCGGACTGTGTACGATAGGCGTTGGCGACTTGCGTCGTCACGCTGACATACTCCATCGGTGTCGCCGGACTAACGAACGAGTGGATTAGCTGGCCCTGTGCGGTGACCACCACGTCGGTCGGAACACGCGTCACGCCGTAGGCCTGAGCGATCTCGGGCGTTTCATTCGCGTTCACTTTCACCGGGATGTACTCGTTACACACGGCAACGGCTACCTGCGGCTGCTCGAAGACGCGCTTCTCGAGCAGCTTGCAAGGCCCGCAGGTCTCGGTCCAGAAGTGAACCAGCAGGAGCTTTCCCTTCTGCTGCGCCTCGGCGCGGGCGGCTTGGAAGTCGGTGCGCCACGGCATCCCTTCGGACTGCGCTGAGGCCGGTTGGGCGAGGGCTGACGTCGCGCAGATGGCGAGTGTCCACAGGACGAACGATCGACGAGTTCCACGAGCACGCATAGCGATAGACCCCTGGTCGCGGGCAAGCTTGAATTGGTTCGGGCGCAGACGGTCCGGGGCGTCAACGCAGCCGGCCCTGAGCCGATCCGCGCCTGTTCTGTTCATCGGCCGGCGGAGAGACGCCCGTTGTTCGTTTCTGGCGGAATATTCCGGTTTTTCCGGGTGCGCCAGCTATCACGGGGGAGGGGGTTGCGAACGATCTTGCGAGAAATCCTCAGGACTCTGCGCTTGACGCGCTCGAAATTGGGGGGAATACTCTCGCTAGTAGCACGGCCCGAGTGCTTCCGCTCGGCTCCAGTTTTTTTGCCGACCGGAAGCTGGCGTTCATAAAGCTCCTACGCTCAGGACTTCGCCAGGACGTTACCACGGTAGTTTGGCAGTGCCTTTGGTGTGTCCTCTCCCCGCTGGGTGCGTCTTTGCTCCGCCTTGTTTGGCTCTTCCCTTTGCGGCTCAGTCCCGGATTAGTCTGGGGGATCCTTAGGAAGAGCGGCGACGGCGAATCAGACAAAAGCTTGTTCGGCGAGTGGGGGCGACTCGTGCGATGCTACTCGCGCGATGGCCTTCCGCACCGGTAGCGAAGCGTTTGCTCGCTTCGCCAACGGGTGGGTGCATGATTTGGGCAGTTTCTGCCCCCATAAATCGGAGCGTATGAACGTCTCGTCAGCTAGCCGGTGACGTCCCCACGCTTGTCGCATCCGTCGTGTTCGGCTATCAGATAAACAGCTGCCAGAAAATCGGCTGCCAGATATCGGCGTAACGGTTGGCGTCGCGGTGGCGACCTTGCCAGTCCGCTTGCCGGCGTGGGCCGATCGGCTTGCCAGCGAGGGCTGAGTTCGGCCAAGATGGGCTGAGTTCCGCCAAGAAACAAAGACGGTTTGGCTTCTCTCCGGCGCTACTCGCCATCAGGGAAACAAACCATTGCGAGGCGGCTCCGCTGAGCCGGTCAGATTTCCAGCGTCGCGTCCTCGATCCGTCACCAGGCGGACCCCCCGCCGAGGACAAAACGGTTTGGCAGTCCGACCCCTGGGGCCGTTTGCTGCGTAGCAGGAGCGGGCATGAAGCTCGTTTCTTCGGTTGGATCTTTTTCCTCCCACCCCCCTGAATCGTCGCGGGACGCCTCTTTCGGAGCCGCCCGCGATCGCCAGCAAAGGAAGCCGCTGGGGCGACGCTGATCGCCAGACAACTGACCTGCCTCGATTGGGGCCACGAAGAACTACTCCGTGGCTCAAGAACCGAAGGCGTGTCCGATTGCCTCCTTTCAGCGCTTGAGAAATCGTCCCGTTGCCTGAAATACGGAAACCCTCTTTCTGACTCGCGGGCCGCGTTCGGCCGCGTTCCCCCCCACTGCACAACATTTAGTCAAGTCAAATTCACCGACGCCCTGTCTGACGACGGAGGCCCTTGGGGGCCGGATCGTGCGATGGAGCGCCTTTCACGAAGCGTTTTCCCCTTATGGCGATGGCCGGTAAGAAGCAACAGCGTTCTGGCGGACGGTTCCGCGGACGCAACAACAACCAAAACAACAACCAAGGCGGCGGCCAGGGCGGCGGCCAAGGCGGTCGCGGCAACTTCCGCAATCGCAACAACAACCAGCGGCGTCGCGGCCCCGGCGGCTACGACCAGCAGGCGGACAAAGAGGGCGACTTCGACGTCTCGGCCGACCTGGTCCCTGCGTCGGGCGTCCTCGAGATGCACCCCAACGGTTACGGCTTCCTCCGCGACCCCTCGACGAACTTCGTCCGCGAGCGGACCGACCCGTTCGTCCCCGGCACGCTGATCGAGAAGTACGGCCTGCGCGAGGGCATCCTCCTCAGCGGCCTCGTGCAGCAGCAGCGTCGCGATCAGGGGCCGCGGATGCGCGAGCTGCTCGACGTCGAGGGCCTCGAACCCGACCGGTACTTAGAGGTCAAGGCGTTCGACTCCCTGACGGCGATCACGCCGCAAGAGTGGTACCGCCTCGAGACGGGCCCCCAGCCGCTCACGACGCGCGTGATGGACCTCCTCTGCCCGCTCGGCAAAGGCCAGCGCGCGCTGCTCGTGGCCCCGCCGCGCACCGGCAAGACCGTGCTCACGCAGCACATCTCGAACGCGATCGCCGAGAACTACCCGTACGTGAACCTCATCGTGCTGCTCATCGACGAGCGGCCCGAAGAGGTCACCGACATGCGGCGCAGCGTCAACGGCGAGGTGCTCGCCAGCAGCCTCGACTGCGACGTCGAATCGCACGTCCGCCTCGCCCAGCTCACCGTCGAGCGCTGCAAGCGCCTCACCGAGATGGGCAAGGACGTCTTCCTGTTGATGGACTCGATCACCCGCCTGGCGCGGGCGTTCAACAAGTGGGTCGGCAACACGGGCCGCACCATGTCGGGCGGCGTCGACATCAAAGCGATGGACATTCCCAAGAAGCTCTTCGCGACCGCCCGCGCGTTTGAAGAAGGGGGCTCGCTCACGGTGGTGGGCACCGCGCTGATCGACACGGGCAGCCGCATGGACGACCTGATCTTTCAGGAGTTCAAGGGCACGGGCAACATGGAGGTCGTGCTCGACCGCCGCTTGTCCGACCGCCGCATCTGGCCGGCCATCGATTTGGAACAGTCCGGCACCCGTCGCGAAGAAAAGCTCCTCTCCCCCGAGATGCTGCACGCCGCCACCACGCTCCGCCGCACGCTGGCGAGCATGCACCCGATTGACGCGATGGAGCAACTGACGACAAAACTAGCGAAGCTCAAGAGCAACGCGGAGTTTATCGATATGATCCAAGCGGCCCGGGCGATGGACTGAGTTGTTGCGGTCTCCACACGGCTAACGCCGTGATGTCGCCACGCTTATGATGAGCCCGCGAGCGTGAGCTCACACTAGGCGTGGCGCAGTCCTGGCGATAGCCAAGCTGAGACCGCAAGTGGAGGCTTGTCAAAGACGTGGCGAAGTCCTGGCGGCAGCCAGGCTGAAACCGTTGGAAAGTGTCCGGAGGGTAGGCGAATTGGCTAGCGGCCTGATTGACTGGGTTTTCTTCCGGTCTCCACACGGCTGCCGCCGCGATGTCGCCTCGTTTAAGATGGGGCCGCGAGCGGATGCTCGCACAGGCGCGGCGAAGTCTTGGCGAAGCCAAGCTGAGACCGCCCAGAGACCGGAGGGTAGGCGAATTGGCTAGCGGCCTGATTGGAATTCAGGTGCCGGGTAACCGGTTGCGGGTTCGAGTCCCGTGCCCTCCGCTGCGTTGAGAAGAATCGATGCGACGACAAGGGCGGTCCCTCACGGGGCCGCCCTTTCGCATTCCCTCCGCAGCGACTTGGCTGCAGTACCCGTCACAGCCGTGGGCGGCAGCCCTCGGAGCGAAGTGGGTATCCGTCTCCCACTGAGGGCTGCCGCCCACGGCTAAGATATCTCCGCGAACCGTGACCGCCGCCGAAGCGCGTCGATCGGACCCGGCCCCTGCGAAATCAACCGCATTTTTCGGCCCGATCCGAAGGATCAATCGCCTCGCAACCGCGGCGCTTCAAGTACGATGGGAAGGCCGCCCCCATCCCTAGAGCCTCCTCGACTCGCCGCACCTACCGCAGGCACGACGCCCCGATGAGCCGACGATCCCGCTTGTTGAGTTCCATCGCTTGGTCGGTGGTGGGCGTGCTCAGCGCAACTGGGTCGGCGTATGCCGTGATCACGACGACGGGGCAGGTAGATCCATCCGATACCGCGGCTTGGTCTGTGTCGAGTGCAGTCAGCATCGGCAATAACAACGACGGAGGTATTTGGGTCGATGGGGGGAGTGAGATATCTTCGGGTGCTACTTTTGTCGGAAACAGCAAAAGCATCACAGGTGAGTTGACCGTCGCCGGCGCCGGATCCACCTGGACCACCGGTGGCTACCTTTACGCTGGAATAGGCGGGATCGGAAGACTGAACATTCTTGACGGAGCCGTCCTGAACACTCCCGGCAGCTACTTGGGCGAAGCCGGCGGTTCAAGTGGGATAGCTACCGTGACCGGTGCTGGATCAACATGGATCAATCAGGGTGCTCTTAGAGTCGGCAATCATGGCGAAGGAGTGCTCTATGTCCAAGACGAAGCCACTGTCTTCGTAGATGGAGATACGACTCTTGGCGCCGGTTTAACTGGTGTGGGCAGAATCCACTTCGACAACGGAACACTACACACCCGAGGGTTGCTGGCCGATATCTCGCAGCTCGAAGGGGCGGGCACTATCTATAGTCGAGGTATCGTCTCTGACCTGAATCTGGTCTTCGACGGATCTCACATGAACGAGCAGCAGCTCCAGCTCAATTCATTGCCGGGACAAGAGATCACAACTCTACTTGATCTTGGGAGTGGCGATTCCGGCGTTCTCGGCGCAGGGTTTCGGCAGGCGGGAATGCTTACTATCGCCGATGGCTCTGTTGTTAGCTCAAGTCGTGGAATCCTTGGCTCACAAGTGGGTTCTTTAGGGACGGCGATCATTTCGGGTACCGGCTCGCTTTGGAATAACTTAGGCAGCCTTACGCTGGGCAGTTCCGGATCGGGACGTCTCCATGTCCGAGACGGAGCTACGGTAAACAGTGCGGAGGCATTCCTCGGCTCTACCAAGAACTCTCTTGGTGAGGCGACAGTCGCTGGCCTCGGTTCGACCTTCGATACCGGCTTCATTCAAGTGGGATACTACGGCGCTGGAATGCTCCGAATTGAGAACGGA
Organism: Pirellulales bacterium; assembly: GCA_041741515.1. Classification (GTDB taxonomy): domain Bacteria; phylum Planctomycetota; class Planctomycetia; order Pirellulales; family Lacipirellulaceae; genus Botrimarina. The sequence continues at coordinate 5,844 of JBGSJY010000126.1, forward strand.
GCCATAGTACGCAGTACCGCGGCCGTACTTGGGAACGCTGTCGGTGGGACTGGTTCGATTACCTTGGCGGGAAACGGTTCGGAGTTAAATAGCCGAGATCAGATCGCTGTTGGGGCAGCTGGAAGAGGAGAAATGGCGATTAAGGATGGAGCAGTCGTCAGTTGCTCTCAAGCATTCATCGGGTCTACTTCGGGAGGTACTGGTGAAGTCTCTGTGGCGGGCCCTGGGTCGACGTGGCATGCCGCCAACTTTCTTTATATCGGACTCGCTGGCGCGGGGTCACTCTCAATCTCAGACGGCGCAACGGTTGAAGTAGGCGGCGATCTCGACGACGGACGGGTCGTCTTAGGCCGCTATTCAGGGCATTTTCTCCCGCCGACGGAAATCAACCTGGAAGACTTCGGAACCCTGCGTCTGCACGGCGGCCGCATCGATAAGCTTTCAGGAGCCGCCACCTTCAATTTCAACGGCGGCCGTCTCGAAGGCGTCGGGACCTACCAGGTCGGCGCCGGGCTCACGCAGAACGGCGGCGTCCTCGCGCCGGGTAACTCGGCGGGCGTCACCACGATCAGTGGCTTCTACGATCTGGCGGACGGCGCGCTGGAGATCGAGCTGCTCAGCGCCGGCGACGCCGCGGGCGTGGGCTTCGACCAGCTCGTCGTTAACAGTGGCGTGACACTCGGCGCCGATTCGCAACTCAACCTCTTGCTCGGCTACGCCGCGAGCGTCGGCGACTCGTTCTTGATCGTCGATAGCAAGAACACGAGCCCGATCAGCGGCGCGTTCGCGGGCGGCGACGCCCTCACCGCCGAGTATGAGTCGCTCCGCTACTCCTTTGCCCTCGACTACACGGCCGGCACGGGCAACGACATCGCCCTCACCGTCGCGTCGGTCGCGCTCGTCGGCGACTACAACGGCGACGGGCTGGTCGATGCGGCGGACTACACCGTGTGGCAGGACGCGGTGGGGACGACCGTTGCGGCTTACGCCGGGGCGGATGGGAATGGGGATGGGGTCGTTGATGATGGCGACCATGCCGTGTGGGCGGCTCACTATGGGGCTTCGTTAGAAGCAGTGATGGCTCAGGCCGTGCCAGAACCCGCCGGCGTTGTGTTGGCGGTTCTCGCCCTAGTTGCCGGTGGGCCCCGCCGAGTGGGTTCGGTCCGCTCCGCTTCCTGACGGGCGCGGCTCGAATGGGGGTGAGGCTCGGACGGGGGTTTGCGGCCGACTAAACGCC
>JBGSJY010000127.1:0-1862 GCA_041741515.1 Pirellulales bacterium
GTCGCGGCCGGCGTGGCCGAAGAGCCCGTCCCCCTGCGGGCTCCCTAGCAGCAGGTCGTCCCCCTCGCCCCCGTCGATGGAGCCGAACCGGCCCACCAGCCCCGAGGCGTCGACGACGTCATCCCCGCCGCGGGCCTCGACCAGCACCCCGCCCGAGGTGAAGCCGAGCTGCGTTGCGTTGTACGACTGGATGAACTCGGCGCTCCCCTCGCGCTGGTAGCGGAGCGTGACGGTGTCCCCCAGGCTGGTGAGGGTGTACCGCTCGGGGTCGTCGGTGCCGCACACAACTAGCTGCGAAGGGTTGACCGTGAAATCCACGAAGACCTCCGGCGCGGGGGCGGCGGTGCGGCCGTAGTTGGAGCGCCAGACGGCGTAGTCGTCCGGGTCGATCACGAGGTCACCATCGCCGTCGGCGCCGTCGTACGCATTGGCGACCGACTGGCCCAGCGCGTCGCGCCAGACGGCGTAGTCACCGGCGTCGACCGCGCCGTCGCGGTTGTAGTCGCCCGGGAGGCTGGGGAGCACAATCCGCGATCGGAACTCGAACGCCCCCATGTCGATACGGCCCCCCACCACGCGGAGGAAGCCCACGCCGCGCTGGTCGAAGTAGGGTGGCACGACAAAACTTGGGTCCCCCGCGTTGATCGCCGGGCTGCCGGGCAACAGCGCGTGCGTCATTGTCGGCCCGCCGTTGTCGGCCAGGGGGCCGAGGAGGGGGTCCTGCGGAGCTAACTGGGTGCCGATCAGGTTCCCGCCGCTGTTGGTGATTAAAGAGTCGGTATCGACGCTGACCATGCTGAATCGAGCGACAACCGGCCCGAAGATGTCTTCGCGGTCCTCCAGACGATGGTTATGAACAAAGTTCCGCGAGATGATGGTGTGATCTAGTAACACCTGGGAACTGACGGGGTCGGCGTAGATTCCGCCGCCATCGCCCCCTTCAGAGAATTCCGAGTTACCATAATTCAGCGTGATCGTGCTATGTCGCATAAACAGCGTCGAAGCCGAGTAAATGCCGCCGCCATGCCGAGCAGCCGAATTCTGACTCACGGTGCTATTGAGAATCGTCGCAGACCCCGAGCTGAGAAAGAGTCCGCCGCCATTCCCGCCCACGTCGAGACCAAGCTCTGCACGGATTTCAACAATTGCGCTGTTCTCAATCCGCAACTGCGACGAAGTGGCGTGTATGCCGCCGCCAAACGTGGCGCGGTTATTGATCACGCTGGTCGCGAGGAGTGAGAGGCTGCCTCCGACCTGTGATATTGCGCCGCCGGAGGCGTTATCCGCCCGATTGTCGGACAGGATGCTGTTGGCAATCGTCAGGTTTTCAAGACTCCTGATGGCGCCGCCGCTCGAAGAAGAATCGCCCCCGACAAGTCGCACTCCAGAGATCGCCACCGTGGCGAAAGTAATAGAGGCGTCGTCGATGTTGAAGATCCGAGCGCCGTCGCCGAGCGAAGCTGTCCCGCCAAAGGCCTGTAGCGTCAAGAGGCTCTCACCCGGTCCCTCAATCGACACATTGCTCGTAATCTCGATCTGGCCAAGGTTTAGAACGACTGTCTGCGACGCACCAAACACGGTGGGGTTAAATTGGACGGTTTGTGCGCCCGGCGAAAGATTGGCGATGGCGATCGCCTCGCGAAGCGACAAGTCTCCCGCCGTGAAGTCGCCGTCGATCTCGTCCGTCACAATGTCGACGACGAGCGTGGCGCCGGGCGGTTCGACGTTGAACGGCAGCTCAAAGGCGCCCATGTCAATCCGCCCGCCGGCGACGCGGACGAACGGCACGCCGCGCTGGTCGTTCAGCGGGACGCCGGCCGTGCCGGCGACGCTTGCCGGATTGCCGGCGTTGATGGCGGCGC
>JBGSJY010000128.1:0-6880 GCA_041741515.1 Pirellulales bacterium
GGGCGGCTCGATCCGCCAACCCGCCGCTCTGTGCGGCATCGTTGGCATGAAACCCACCTACGGCCGCGTCAGCCGCTACGGCCTCGTGGCGTTCGCCAGCAGCCTCGACCAGGTCGGCCCCTTCGCGCGCACGGTCGAGGACGCGGCTCTGCTCTACGACGCGATCGCCGGCCACTGCGACCGCGATTCGACCTCGGCCAACGTCGAGGCAAAGCCGACGGCGCCGACGATTAACGAGCCGCTCAAGGGCCTGCGTATCGGCGTCGTTCCCGAGCATTACGCCGATGGCCTTGATGCCGAGGTTAAGGCTGCTGTTGAGGCGGGCGTCGAGCGCTACCGCGGGCTCGGCGCCGAGATCGTCGAGGTCCACCTGCCGAACGCGGCGCACGGGATCGCCACGTATTACGTCATTGCCCCGAGTGAGGCGTCGAGCAATCTCGCCCGCTACGACGGCGTCCACTACGGCCATCGCACCGACGAAACGGCGATGCACGCCGAGCTCGCCGCCGAGCGCAAGACCGCGACCGACGCCGGCGACAAGGCGGCGCTGAAGCGGATCGACTCGGCGCTGGTGCGTCTGTACCGCAAGAGCCGCAGCGAGGGTTTCGGGCCCGAGGTGCAGCGGCGCATCATGCTCGGCGTTTACGCGCTGAGCGAGGGCTACGCGGACGCGTACTACCTGAAGGCCCTGCAAGTCCGCCGCCTCATCCGCCAGGATTACGACTGCGCGTTCGAGCAGGTTGATGTGATCCTCGGCCCGACCACCCCCGCGCCCGCGTTCAAGCTCGGCGAGCTGGTCGATGACCCGCTGTCGATGTACCTGCTGGACCTCTACACGGTCAGCGCCAACCTGGCCGGCCTCCCAGCCATCAGCCTCCCCTGCGGTATGTCCCAAGCGGGCCTCCCCATCGGCCTGCAGCTGATGGCCCCGCCGCTCGAAGAAGAACGACTCCTAAGAGCCGCCCGGATGCACGAAGCGGCGTTTGGGGCGAGCCCGTTATCAACGCTTTGAAGAAAGTTAGCCGCGGATGAACGCAGATGGACGCGGATGCTTTCTGGCGACGCAACGTGCTCTTTGGTGGCCAGCGACATAGTTCTTTTCTTAAATACTTAGAAGCCGGATGCTTGGTCGTGAGATGTCGCCCTGCCTGAAATCATCCGCGTTCATCTGCGTCCATCTGCGGCCAAATTGCCTATCTGCGGCTAGAGAATGAGCGAGTATCAAACGATCATCGGCCTTGAGGTCCACGTCCAGCTCGCCACCAAGAGCAAGCTGTTCTGTGGCTGTCCCAATAAGTTTGGCGCCGATCCGAATACGCAGGTCTGCCCCGTGTGCCTGGGATTGCCGGGGGCGCTGCCGGTGCTCAACGCGAAGGCGATCGAGCTGGCGGTCGTGACGGGCGTGGCGCTGGGGTGCGAGATCCCCACGTTCACCAAGTGGGACCGCAAGCAGTACTTTTATCCTGACCTGCCGAAGGGGTATCAGACCAGCCAGTTCGATCTGCCGATCACCGAGCACGGCAAGCTTGAAGTCGCCGTTGACGATGCTGACGCTCGGACGATTCGCATCCTCCGCGCGCACCTCGAAGAGGACGCCGGCAAGAGCCTGCATGACGAGTCGGGCGCGGGTGGCGATACGGTGATCGACCTCAATCGCGCCGGCACGCCGCTGCTGGAGATCGTCAGCGAGCCCGATCTGCGCTCGGCCGCGGAGGCGAAGGCGTATCTCTCAGAACTCAAGTTGATCCTCGGCCCCGAGTACCTGGGTGTTTCCGACTGCAACATGCAAGAGGGTTCGCTACGGGTGGACGCCAACGTCAACATTCATCTCGACGATCCGAAGAATCCTGGGAAGAAAATCGCCACGCCGATCGTTGAGATCAAGAACCTCAACAGCTTCCGCGCCGTCGAGCGCGCGATCGACTACGAAGCGCAGCGGCAGTATCGCGAGTGGCAAGAAACGGGCCGCCTCATCGGCGAGGCGCCGAAGCAGACGCTTGGCTGGGACGATAGCGCCGGCAAGACGATCCCGCAGCGGGAGAAGGAAGAGTCGGCCGATTACCGCTACTTCCCCTGCCCCGACCTGGCGCCGGTGCTCAACCCGCCCGCCAAAGTCGACAAAGTCCGCGCCGCGATGCCCGAGCTGCCCGCCGCGCTGCGGCTGCAACTGGTGACCGACCACGGCCTGTCGGCGTACGACTCGGATGTGATCGTCAACCAGGGCCGCGAGGTCGTCGATTACTTCCTCACGGCCGCGACCGAGTCGGGCGACGCGAAGCTCGCCGCCAACTGGGTCACGCAGCACGTGCTGCGCGTGATGAACGCGGAGTCGAAGACGCTCGCCGAGGTCGGCCTCCCCGCCCATCGGCTCGGCGGCATGATTAAGAAACTCGTCGACGGCGACCTGCCGAGCCCACGGGCGCGCGAGGTTTTCGAGTTGCTGATCGCCGAAGAAATTGACGCCGACGCCGCGATGGCGAAGCTCGGCATCGCCGCGGTCGATGAGTCCGAACTCGTCGAGATCTGCCGCGAACTGCTGCAAGCGAACCCCAAGATCGTCGCCGACGTGAAGAAGGGGAACGACAAAGCGGTCGGCGCGTTGATCGGTCAGGCGAAGAAGAAGAATCCCAACGCCGACCCAGGCCGCGTGCGCGAGATCTGCCTCGATCTGATCGCGACAGGCCTCTAGCGCAGTGCGTTCCCTGCGAGCCGGGAAGCGTTAGCTTCCTGAGGAATCTGTGTACGATCTTCACTCCGGGAGCTTACGCTTCCCGGCTCGCACACAGCGAGTATCTAGTGGCGGAGCGTAACGCGCTGCACGGTAGCGGCCGTCCCGTAGCGGGATTCGGCACGGGTAGATTAGGGTTTCCCCAACAACCCTATCGTCCTACCCACCTACCGTCCTACCCGCCCCTCAATGCTCGTCACCCTCACCACCGACTTCGGCCCCAGCGGCCGTTACGTCGCGCAGCTGAAGGGGGTGCTCTATACCCGCGCGCCGGGCGTGACGATTGTCGATCTGTCGCACGACATCCCGCCGCAAGACGTCGCCGCGGCGGCGCGGCTGCTCGAAGCGGCGTCGGCCTTTTGGCCGCATGGGACCGTGCATCTGGTCGTTGTCGATCCCGGCGTGGGGACCGAGCGGCCGATCGTCGCGATCGAGGCGCTAGGGCAGAAGTTCGTCGGGCCCGACAACGGGCTCTTCGGCTGGCTGGCGGGGCGCGTGGATGCGTGCGTCGCGCTGAGCCCCCAGCGGCTGACGCCCGCGGGGGATTCGTGTACGTTCCACGGACGCGACTGGATGGCGCCCGCCGCGGCGCAACTGCTGACGGGCACGCCGCTGGCGGAACTCGGCGCGCCGCACGCTTCACTCCAAAGGTTACCGATGGCAGACGGACCACGCATCGAAGCCGAGCGGATCGAAGGCCGTGTTGTCGAGGTCGATCACTTCGGCAACCTGATCACGAACATCGGCGCTGAACTGGTCCAGGGCGCCCCGCGCGACGAGCGGCTCCGCGTCACCCTCGGCGAGCACGAGACTTATGGCCTTTGGCAAACCTACGGCGAGAACCCGCCACAAACGCTGGTGGCGCTCGTCGGGTCGGAGGGCTTCGTCGAGGTGGCCCTCGTCAACGGCAACGCGGCGGAAATGCTCGACGCAGGCGTCGGCGACGCGGTGTCGTTAGATTGGAAAGAGCGCGAATAACAATAAATTGTGGGAGGGGTCTCCAGACCCCGATTACGAGCACCATGCCGCATTCGGCCAAGAAACCGTAATCGGGGTCTGGAGACTCCTCCCACAGACCGATATGTCGGCTGATGAAAGAACCAACCCCCGATCAACTTCGCGAGTGGGACCGCGCCCACTACTGGCACTCGTTCACGCCGATGGCGGGTTACGAGCCGCTGGTGATCGCGCGGGCCGAGGGTTCGACGCTCTACGACACGGGCGGCAACGCTTACCTCGACGCGGCGAGCAGCATGTGGTGCGCTGCGCTGGGGCACAACCATCCGCGCGTTAACGCCGCGATTGTCGAGCAACTCGGCCGGATGGCGCACTGCACGAGCCTCGGCATGGGCGCCGACATCGCTGTGCGTCTCGCCAAACGCTTAGTGGATCTGGCGCCGGGCGATTTGCAGCACGTCTTCTTTTCGAGCGACGGATCGAGCGCAATCGAAGTCGCCATGAAGCAAGCGCTGCAGTACTGGCGGCAGTGCGACTCGCCGCGGACGAGCAAGACGAAGTACCTCGCCTTCGGCCAGGCGTACCACGGCGACACGATCGGCGCGACCGCGCTGGGCGGCATCGGGCGTTATCACGACGTGTTTGCGCCGGTGCTGTGTGAAGTGATTCATGTTGCAGCTCCGGATGCAAGAAATCCCCCGCCCCCTTCAGGGGGAGGCCACTTTTCCGGAGAAGCGGGGGGAGGGGGTGAAGTGGGTACCCGGGTTCTACCCCCTCCCCTAACCCCTCCCCCGCAAACGGGAGAGGGGGAATGTAGACGAGCACTGCGGGAGGTGCGAACCGTTCTCGAATCTCAGGCCGATACCCTTTCCGCGATCGTCGTCGAACCCCTCGTGCAATGCGCCGCCGGGATGCTGATGCACCCGCCCGGATTTCTCGCCGGGTTACGACAACTCTGCGACGAATACAACGTGCTCCTGATCGCCGACGAAATCGCCGTTGGCCTCGGCCGCACGGGCAAACTCTTCGCGTGCAACCACGAGGACGTAACGCCCGACTTTCTGTGCCTCGGCAAGCACCTGACGGCGGGCTATCTACCGATGGCGGTAACGATCACCACGCCTCGCATTTACGAAGCGTTCCTCAACCGAATGCCAACCGACGACAACACCTTCTGGCACGGCCACACGCATAGCGGCAACGCCCTAGCCGCCGCCGCGGCGATGGCGACGCTCGACGAGTTCGAGTCGGGACTGATGGACGAGCTGCCGGTGAAGATCGCCCACCTCGACAAGCGCTGGCGCGATATCGCCACAAGCCCGCGCGTCAGACACTCCCGCCAGTGCGGCATGATCGCGGCGATCGACCTGCACGAACCGAAGGGCCAAGCCATCGCGCGCTACGCGCTTGAGCAAGGCGTCTGGCTCCGCGGCCGCGACGACTTGGTCTACGTCATGCCACCGCTCAACATCCAGGCGGCCGACCTCGATCGTATCCTCGACGTGGTGGCTGCCGCATTGAAATCAGTTTAAGGGAACCACGAAGGAACGAAGGAACAAAGAAAAAGCAATTGCCCGCGAATGACGCGAATGGGCGCGAATGGCTGTTATTTATTCGCGTCTATTCGCGCCATTCGCGGGCTCTTCCTTTCCTTCCTTCGTGTCCTTCGTGCCTTTGTGGTTCACTCCCCTTCCGTCTCCATCCCGAGTTGCTTCATCTTGCGATAGAGATTTGAGCGATGAAGCCCCAGCGCGCGGGCGGCGGCGGCGACGTTGCCTCGGGCGCGTTCGATCTCGCGATTGATGAGGCGGCGTTGGAACTCGCTGGTCGCTTCGGTCAGTTCGCCCTCGATCGCCAGCTCGCCGCCGGCGCCGCGGGTGGGGCCGCGGTCAATGATCGCTAAGTCGTCGGCTTCAATCGTAGGCTCGTCCGTCAAGTACGCGACGCGCTCCATCAGGTTGCGCAACTCGCGGATGTTGCCGGGCCAGTTGTGGCTGGTGAGTTTGCGTTTGGCGGTCGCTGAGAGTTTTGGCGTTTTGCGGCCGCGCTTCTGGCTGTACTGCTTCAAGAAATGTTCAGCGAGCAGGATCACGTCGTCGCCGCGATCGCGTAATGGCGGCAGCTCGATCGTCACCACGCACAGGCGATAGAAGAGGTCTTCGCGGAACTTGCCTTCGCGGACACGCTCGGCGAGGTCGCGGTTGGTAGCGGCGACGACGCGCACGTCCACCTTGCGTTCTTCCGAGCCGCCGACGCGCACCACCGTTTTGTCTTCGAGCACGCGCAACAACTTCGCTTGCCCGCCGGGGGACATGTCGCCGATCTCGTCGAGCAGCAGCGTGCCGCCGTCGGCGAGTTCGAACTTGCCGGCCCGTGACGCGCGCGCGTCGGTGAAGGCGCCCTTCTCGTGGCCGAACAGTTCGCTCTCCAGCAGCGACTCGGCGAGCGCGGCGCAGTTCACCGCCAGCAGCGGCGCGTTGCGGCGACGGCTATGGAAGTGCAGCGACTGCGCGACGACTTCTTTGCCGGTGCCATTCTCGCCCAGCACGAGCACCGCGAGGTCGGCGTCGGCGACGCGCTGGATCGTCTTGCGTAGCGCCGCGATCGCCGGGGCCTCACCGAGCATCCGCACGCCGCTGGCGGCTTGCTCCACCAGCGAGTCGCGTTGCCAGACGAGGTCTTCGACCTGCTGCGCGTTCGCGACCGCGACGGCCGCGAGGCGCGCGAACTCGGTCAGGCCGCGTTCGTCGTCGTCAGTGAACTCGCCGGTGCGGTTCTTGTTGATGAGCTCGAAGGCGCCGAGCCGTTCGCCCGTCGGCGAATCAAGTGGCGCGCACAGCAACGAGTCGGTACGGTAGCCACTCGACTTGTCGGTCGCACGATCGACCATCTCGGCGTCACGCAGGGAGGTCCGCAGTGCGCGGCCCGTCTGCACGACGCGGCCAACGACGCCGGCGCTCTCTGGCACCGTAAGCTGGTTGCCTGGCATGCCGAGCGCTGGCCTTCCCACGAGCTGTCCCGCCGCGCGATTCCACAGGAACACCGTCGCGCGGTCACAGTCGAACAAGCGCGTCGCGGCGGTGGCCATGCGTTCGAGCAACGCGGCCGTGTCGCTCGACTCGCCCCACTCCAGCGACAGCGAGACCAGCTCCGCCAGTCGTTCGATGCGGCCCGCCTCGTGGTGGGTGGCCCAGG
>JBGSJY010000129.1:0-1762 GCA_041741515.1 Pirellulales bacterium
CGGGGTTGGCCGCTCTGCGTCGCGCGCGGCGTGGCTACACGACGCGCGCCAGAGAGACCGGTTCGCCGTGAAGCCGCCCCTCCGCAAGACCGGCGAACGTTCGCCACGGCGGGTGCTGCTCGTCGGCTGGGACGCCGCCGATTGGCAGATGATCCACCCGCTGGTGGAGCAGGGGCTGATGCCGACCCTCGCCGGCATGATGGAGCGTGGCGTGTGGGGCAACCTGGCGACCACCCGGCCCATCCTCTCGCCGATGCTGTGGAACACCATCGCAACCGGCAAGCGGCCGATCGACCACGGCGTCCACGGCTTCACCGAGCCCGAATCCGACGGCCAGGGCGTGCGCCCCGTCCACAGCACCAGCCGCAAGTGCAAGGCCATCTGGAACGTCCTCTCGCACTACGGGCTGCGATCGGACATCGTCGGCTGGTACGCCTCGCACCCGGCCGAGCCGATCGCCGGCGTGATGGTGAGCAACCAGTTCGAGCAGTTCCGCGTCGCGGACGGCAAGCCGTCGCCGCCGCCCGCTTCGTGCGTGCATCCGCCCGAATTGATGGAAGAGTTGGCCGAGTACCGGGTGCTCCCTGGCGAGATCGACCCCGGCGCGATCCTTCCATTTATCCCCACCGCGGGCGAGTTGCTCGAGCGCGAGGACCATCGGCTCGGCAAGTTCCAGCACCTGATGGCGCAGACCGCCACGATCCACGCTACCGCGACGCACCTGCTGGCGAAGGACGATTGGGACTTCGCCGCGGTCTACTACGAGGGCATCGACCGCTTCGGCCACGAGTTCATGGAGTTCCATCCGCCCAAGATGGACCAAGTCTCCGACGCCGACTTCGCAGCCTACCAGCACTGCATGAAGGGGATCTACCGATTCCACGACATGATGCTCGAGACGCTGCTCGACTTAGCCGGCGATGAGACCGCGGTCGTGCTGATCAGCGATCACGGTTACTACAACGACCACCTCCGCCCCGATCCGCGCCCAGGCAAGGCGGGGCCCGTCGACTGGCACCGACCGTTTGGCGTCTTTGCGGCGCAAGGGCCGGGCGTGCGGCAGGGCTCGCGGCTGTACGGCGCGGGCATCCTTGATGTCACGCCGACGCTGCTGCAACTGATAGGACTACCCGCCGGTTACGACATGCCCGGGCGTGTCCTCGCCGAGGTGCTCGATGAGGCGCAGCCCCTGCCACGCATCGAGTCCTGGGAAGAGGTCGAGGGCGAGTGCGGCATGCATCCGCCCGAATGGCGCGTCGACGCGGCCGAGTCGCGCGCCGCGATGGAGCAGCTGGTCGCGCTGGGGTACGTCGAGGCGCCGTCGGAAGACGTCGAGAAGACGATCCGCGACACGGTCGCCGGCAACGAGTTCAACTTGATTCAATCGCTCGTCGATAGTCTCCGCACGGGCGAGGCGATCGAGCGCATCGACGCCCTCGACCCGGCCGTGCGCGAGTCGGTGGCGTGCCAGACGCTGCTGGCGACGTGCCTCTTGGGCGTCGATGACAAGCCGCGCGCGCGGGCGGTGCTTGAGCAACTGGCGGAGACGGCGCCCGAGTCGCCCCGCGTGCGGATGATGCTCGGAGCCCTGGAGTTCGCCGAAGGTAACGCCGAGGCGGCGATGGTTCACCTCGGCCAGGTCGCGGCCGCCGAGCCCCGCCTGCCGGGGCTGCACAACAAGCTGGGTCAAGTTCTGCTCGAGACCGGGCGTTATGACGAGGCGCTTGCCGCGTTCGCCAGAGCGCTCGAGATCGACGGCGAC
>JBGSJY010000130.1:0-5459 GCA_041741515.1 Pirellulales bacterium
CGGCGCGGAGCCGCAGGCGAGTGACGGCGGGGTCGGCCGGTACGAGTGGCGATGTCGTTGCGGGTGGCATCGGTTGCGCCGGTTGGGGGGCGGAGTAGGGCAGGGGGGCTCAGCATGCCGCGACAGGTCCAGCGGCTAGCAGGGGTATAGTGGAACATGTCCGCTTACCCCCCCACGACGCAACCCATGCAAGCGTGCCGTCCCTATCTCTTGGCCTTCTTCGGGTTAACGCTGCTGGCCCGCGTGGCGCCTGCGCAGCAGGAACGCCCCAACTGGGACGCCCAGCGCGCCCGGATGGTCGAGTCGGCCATCGTCGAGGCCGGCGTCACCGATCCGCGCGTCGTCGCGGCGATGCGGGCTACACGACGCCACGAGTTCGTGCCTCTAGCGCAACGACGCCTAGCGTACGAGGACATGGCGCTGCCGATCGGGGCCAGCCAGACCATCTCGCCGCCCTTCGTGGTTGCGTATATGACCGAGCAGCTCGAACCCAAACCGACGGACAAAGTGCTCGAGATCGGCACCGGATCGGGCTACCAAGCGGCGGTGCTTTCGCCGCTCGTGAAAGACGTTTACACAATCGAAATCGTGCCGTCGCTCGGCAAACGGGCGGCGAAAACGCTTAGCCGGCTCGGCTACAAGAACGTCCACGCCCGTGTTGGCGACGGTTATGAAGGCTGGTCCGAGGCGGCGCCGTTCGACAAGATCATCGTCACCTGTTCACCGGAAAATCCGCCGCCGAAGCTCGTCGAGCAGCTCGCCGAAGGGGGCCGGATGGTCATCCCGCTCGGGGAACGCTTCCAGCAGGAGCTTTGCCTATTGAAGAAGGTGAACGGCGAGATGGAGCGCGAGGAGCTTCGAGCGACGCTCTTCGTGCCCATGACCGGCGCCGCGGAGGCTAGGCGTGAGGTCCTTCCTGATCCAACGCATCCGGCAATCGTCAACGGCGGCTTCAGCGAGGTCGCCGAGGAGGGCGGGGAGGGTGGAGGTCAGCCAAGTCCCGCCGGATGGCACTACTTGCGACAAGTCGAGATCGACAACGCAGCTCGGAACGACGACCCCGCTTTGGTGTTCGAAAACAAAGAGCCGGGCCTCCCGTGTCAGGCTCTGCAGGGCTTCCCGATCGACGGACGGAAGGTGAAGCGGCTGCGGGTTGGCTTTTCGGCTAAGGGCGAAGAGATCCGGTCCGGCCAGCAGCCGTCACAATTGCCGTACGTCGTGGTCACCTATTACGACGAGCGGCGTGTCTGGTTGGGGGACGAGGTGATCGGCCCGTTGCGGGGGACGTTCGATTGGACCAAACGGGAAGAGGTCCTGGCGGTACCTGCGAGCGCTCGCGAGGCGGGTCTCCGGATTGGGCTGCTTGGAGCGGTAGGGCGGCTCTGGCTCGACGATCTCCGGGTCGAGCCGGCTAAGAATTAAAAACCCGTCATAAAGGGGGGGCTGGGGGTCGGATACTCCCTATTCTCCGAAGGGAACCTAGTCGTCAAAAACCCCGCAATCGCTTGATCTTAGCGCTGGCCGGGTTATCCTTTGCCATGTACGCCGTGTCGCATTCGGCGCAGGCGACTGCTTTAGCCTGGTTCATTCACCGGAAGATTTCGCAGACATGAGGAGCTCCAGCATGCTTCGTCGCTCGCTACTAACGGCCGCCGCGGTTGCGGCTAGCATCACTCTCGGCGCCACGGCCGATGCTTTCTGGGCCAGCCACGGTGGCTATGGCTCGTATGGCGGCTTCGGCTCGTATGGCGGCTCCTACGGTAGCGCCGGTTCCTATGGATCGGCAGGCTCTTACGGCTCGGCAGGTTCCTACGGCAGCTACGGGTCGGCTGGCTCGCACGGCGGTGGGCTGTTCTCGCGGATCCATGCCCGCCACGCCGCCCGCCGTGCCGCTCGCGGCTCGTACGGTAGCTACGGCTCAACGGGTTCCTATGGCTCATCGGGCTCCTACGGCTCAACGGGCGGATATGTCTCGATGTCGTCGTGCGGCTCGACCGGCGGATACTCGTACAGCAGCACTGGCTCATACGGTTCGACCGGGAGCACGGGCTCCTACGGCAGCACGGGTTCGATGGGCTCGTATGGATCGACGGGCGGTACAGTGATTTACGAAGGCGCCTCGACCGGCGCCGCTACCGGCATGGTTGTCGCCAAGGCAGAGGCCACCAGCGGCTCGCTCCGTGTCATGGTCCCGGCTGACGCGGTCGTCTACGTCAACGATCACAAGACGACCAGCACCGGCACCATGCGGAACTATGTCTCGCACGGCCTGAACAAGGGTGAGTCGTACCAGTATCGCGTCCGCGTCGAGTACGAGGCCAACGGCGAAAAGGTCGTTGACTCGAAGGTCGCGACGCTGATCGGCGGCAGCTCGGCCGAGCTCACCTTCGGCGAGTCCAACCCGGTCGCCACGAAGCCCGAGTCGGCCAAGACGAAGCTGACGCTTTCGGTCCCCGCCGACGCCAAAGTCACCCTCGCCGGCGTCGCCACGCAGCAATCCGGCGTCGAGCGTGAGTATGTGACGAGCACCCTCCCGCAGGGCGAGACCTGGGACGCCTACACTGTCGCCGTGACGGTCGATGGCAAGACCCAGGAGCAGTCCATTACCCTCGTGGGCGGTGAGTCGCAGCACTTGGTGTTCGATTTTGATGGCAGCGTCGATCAGGTCGCCGCCCGCTAAGCAGCGGCAGTAGCACGCTAGCAGTAATACGAACCCCCGCAGCGACTTCGGTCACTGCGGGGGTTTCTCGTTCCCGTCGCATCGCCTCAGCCGTGTGGCGGAAGCCCTCGGAGTAGCAAGAGGTGGTCTCTATTTCGGGCCGAGGGCTCCCGCCCCCGGCTAAGGCCGCTGGTTCTTACGGTTCCTTGCACGGTCGGTCGCGACCGACCGACGTTGCCTAACCGGGCCGATTCGCCTATCTCCTAGGGCCTGCGCACGACTCGACTTCTCCGCGAACCGCTATGGCCAAATCGGGCAAACCCAAAGACCGCCAGCCCCCGGCAACGGGGCAGGGGGGAGGCGCCGCTACGCCGACGGGACAGCCCGCTCGTTGGGTCCGGGTCCTCGTCAGCCTCGCCGTCGCGTGGCACCTCTTCGCCGTTTTCGTCTCACCTCTCGCGATCGAGCCGACGTCGATCCTCGTGTCGAGCATTGGGACCTCGAAGTACGTGCGCTGGTACACGGATTCGCTGTACTTGAATCAGGGCTACCACTTCTTCGGCCCCGATCCGCCGCGCAACCACGTCTTGCGATACACCGTCACCGATGACTCCGGCGCGGTAATCGCCGAGGGGGCGCTGCCCGACAAGGCGGCGCAACGGCCACGCCTCTACTACCACCGCCACATGATGCTCGCCGACCAGGCGGGTAATGGCCCTCCCGACATCGATTCCGACGAATGGCTGAGGCTGTCGCTGCGGGGCTATGCACGACACTTGCTGCGCGAGAGCGGTGGCGCACGGGCCACCGTCGAGTGTTTGATCCACAACCCGCTGCCCCCGTGGGCCGTCCTCGAGGGACGCGACCCCAACGCGCCGGAGATGTTCGAGAGCATCGCTCGCGTTGAAGAGACCTCGGCGGCGCTCGGCGAGCCGCTTCCCGTCCCGCCCCCCCCGCAAACGGCGCCGCGACCGTCGGAAGAGCTGCCGGTAGGGGAGGACCTATGAAAGCCGCCCTCGCAGCCGTAAAAACGTACTTCATCGACCTCGCGGCGGCGTGGGACGCCTTCTGGTTTCGTCCGACGGACCCGGCGGTGCTGTCGGCGATCCGTGTCGTGACGGGCCTCCTTTTGTTCTGGACGCACCTCATCTGGTCGTTCGGCCTCTTGGCCTTCTTCGGCGCCGAGGGCTGGATCCCGCCGGAGCTCCACGAACGGATGACCGACCCCCGGATCGGCGTCAATTTTTTTGACCTCCTGCAGGCGCCGTGGGCCGTGTGGACGTTCCACGTCGTGAGCCTCATTGTCTTCTTCCTGCTCACGGTCGGTCTCTTCAGCCGGACCGTCGCGGTGTGGTCTTTCTTGGCGGCGCTCAGCTACGCGCTGCATGTCACGCCGGGGGCGTTCTTCGGGCTCGATAAAATCAACTGCTTCCTCGCGATGTACGTGATGCTGGGCCCGTGCGGCGCGCGGTACAGCGTCGACCGTCTGCTGCGGGTGCGGCGCGGGGTTGAAGACGCCGACCCGGATTACGTCGACGAGTCGTGGACAGCCAATCTCGCGCTGCGGCTGATTCAGCTGCACCTCTGTGTGATCTACCTCTTCGGCGGCCTCGGCAAGCTGTTAGGGCGGATGTGGTGGACGGGCGAGTCGATCTGGATGTCGGTCGCCAACGTCGAGTACCGGTCGCTCGACATGACGTGGCTCGCCGGCCACCTGCGGATGGCGGAGCTGCTCGCGCACGGCACCGTGTTCTTCGAGCTCTTCTACTGCTGCCTGATCTGGAGCCGCTGGACGCGTCCCTGGATGCTCCTTTCTGCGGTGGGGGTGCACGCCTTCATCGGCCTCGCAATGGGGATGCCCGAATTCGCCCTGGCGATGCTGACGATGAACGTGGCGTTCTTGCCGGCAGGACTGGTGCGGGGCCTGCTCGACCCAGTCAGCAGGCGCCTCCGCGGCATGCTCGCCAGCAAGCCCAAGCCGAAAGAGCCGAAAGAGAAGACGAAGGAGTAACCGCCAAGATAGTCGTGCGTTTGTTGCGAGCCCGGTGGCGTCAGCCCCCGGAGGACGGCGGCTACCCACCACACTCCGGGGGCTGACGCCACCCGGCTCGCAGGAAGACTTTCGTTTGCTCTTGGCGGTTCCCCACCGCTAGTTCCGCGCGAACCAGCCGCCTAAAATAATGGTCTTACCCCGACAACGGCCGCCCCAATCGTAGGGGGCGCCAGCCAGCCAATTGGCCCCAGCGCCGATAACACCCAGCAGAGGCTCCTCCCCGTGTTCGAGACCATCGCGATCGTTGGCGCCACCGGCGCCGTCGGCGGCATCATCCGCAAACTGCTCCAGGAGCGTGAGTTCCCCTACAAGAGCATCCGCTTCTTGGCCTCCAAGCGGTCGGCCGGCACGACGATCGAGTTTGCTGGCAAGACGTATACGGTCGAGGAAATGACGCCCGAGGCGTTCCAAGGGATCGACCTGGCGATCGGCAGCACGCCCGACCCGGTTGCCCAGGAGTTCGTCCCCTGGGCGAAGGCGGCGGGTTGTGTCGTCGTGGACGAGAGCGGCTTCTGGCGGATGGACCCAACCGTGCCGCTGGTGATCCCCGAGGTGAACCCCGAAGCGGCCTTCACCCACCAGGGCGTCATCGCCAGCCCCAACTGCAGCACCACGCAGATGGTGCAGGCGCTCAAGCCGCTGCACGACGCGGGGCGCGTCCGCCGCGTGATTGTCAGCACCTACCAAGCGACCAGCGGCGCCGGGGTAGGGGGGCAGCGCGAGCTCGTCGACGCTTCGCGCGCGGCG
>JBGSJY010000131.1:0-3548 GCA_041741515.1 Pirellulales bacterium
GGCGCCAACGCGGACGCTGCGGCTTGCCAACCGCATCGGCGCGTTCGTGGCGTCGCGGCGCGGAGCGACCCCGCCGTTGCCAGCCTCGGTGCTCGACCTCGTCGAAGAGGCGTAGCGTCTCGCGCAGAGATGCGGAGGCGCAGAGTGGGAGGTCGAGAAGACTCTCGCCAAGGCGCGAAGACGTTAAGGACGTAATACTGCGCGATCGTCCGCGGCTGCACTCTTTCATTGAAAACCCTTTTCTTTGCGCCTTCGCGACTTTGCTTGAGGCTTAGCGACACGCCCTCGTCGTCTTTGCGTCTCTGCGTGGGGCACGCGGACCTCTCGCGGTTCGATCTTTTAACCCCTCGAGATCTGGTCGAGCCGGCTTTTCAGGTCTCAGCACCCCCCTCCCGCCAGTTTTCCTCCGCGGCGACGGGGAATTTGCTGGCGAGCGAGTTATGCGGAGCTAAGATTTGCGAATCGCTGGCGATTTTTCAACATTCTCTCTTGGTAGGGCGGGGTTCCCGATGACGACTAATCGCTGGGCATTTGCCGCGGTGGCAGGCGTTGCTATTGCGTTCGTTGGCTTGCAGCTGACGTCGCGTTGCCTTGCCCAAGAGACAACCGGCACGACGGGTTCTCCGAGCGCGACAACGACGATTAGCGGCAAGCAACTCCCCGCGCCCGACCCGAAATTCGGCGGGGTCATTAAGAACGACGCGCTCTCTTCCAAGCCGTGGTGGCCGCCGCGCGTGACGCCGCCCAGCGACGCGCCCAATGTCCTGCTGATCATCACCGACGACGCGGGCTTTGGCGTGCCGAGTACGTTCGGCGGCGTGATCCCGACTCCGACCATGGACCGCATTGCGAAAGAAGGCTTGCGATACAACCGCATCTGCTCCACCGCGCTCTGCTCGCCCACGCGGGCGGCGCTAATCACAGGTCGCAACCACCATTCGGCGGGCTTCGGCGTGATCTCCGAGCAGTCCACCGGCTTCCCGGGCTACAACAGCATCATCGCCAGGGACAAAGCCACGATCGGCCGGATGCTCCTCGACAATGGCTACGCGACGGCGTGGTTCGGCAAGGACCACAACACGCCGGCCTTCGCGGCGAGCCAGGTGGGGCCGTTCGATCAATGGCCGACCGGCATGGGCTTCGAGTACTTCTATGGCTTCGTCGGCGGCGACGCCAACCAGTGGCAACCCAACCTGTTCCGCAACACCACGCAGATCTATCCGTTCGAGGGCAAGCCCGGCTGGAACCTGGTCACGGGCATGGCCGATGACGCCATCGACTATGTCTCGCGGATGCACCAGACCGACCCCTCCAAGCCGATCTTCATCAAGTACGCGCCCGGCGCCACGCACGCGCCGCACCACCCGACCGAAGAATGGGTGAAGAAGATTCACGACATGCACCTCTTTGATGAGGGCTACAACAAGGTTCGTGAAACGATCTTTGAGAACCAGAAGAAACTCGGCGTGATCCCCAAGGACTCGCAGCTAGCGCCGTGGCCCGAAAAGTACCTGAAGCCATGGGATCAGCTCTCCGCTCAGGAGAAGAAGCTCTTTACCAAGCAGGTGGAAGTCTTCGCCGCCTTCGCCGCCTACAACGACCACGAGATCGGCCGTGTCATTGACGCCTTCGAGGAAGCGGGCCGGCTCGACAACACGTTGATCATTTACATCAACGGCGACAACGGCACCAGCGCCGAAGGCGGGCCACTCGGCACTCCCAACGAGGTCGCTTTCTTCAACGGCGTCAATATGATGCCGGTTGAGGAGCAGATGAAGTGGTATGACACTTGGGGAACCGAGGAGACCTACAACCACATGTCGGCGGGTTGGTCGTGGGCCTTCGACACGCCGTTCGACTGGTTCAAGCAGAACGCTTCGCGGCTCGGCGGCGTCAACCAGAACATGGTGGTGTCGTGGCCGGCACGGATCAAAGACAAGGGAGCGTTACGCGAGCAGTTCGTCCACGTGATTGACGTCGTCCCGACAATTCTCGAGGCCGCCGGCATCCCGGCCCCCGAAGAAGTCGATGGCATCGCGCAGGCCCCCATCGAGGGGACCAGCTTCCTCTACACGTTCGACGAAGCGAACGCCAAGGCCCCGTCCCGCCACAAGACGCAGTACTTCGAGATGATGGGCCAATGGGCCCTGTACGACGACGGTTGGCTCCTCAGTACCAAGGTGAACCGCGCCCCGTGGGAGGCCTTTGGCGCGGCCAACCCCGACCCGCTCAATAACCAGGTGTTCCAGCTCTATGACCTGCGAAAGGACTTCACGCAATCGAACGACCTCGCCGCGGAGCACCCGGAGAAAGTCGCCGAGCTCCGCAAGAAGTTCGTCGCGGAAGCCGAGAAGTATCAGGTCTTCCCGCTCGACGCGTCGGTCGCGGCCCGCATCGTCGCGCCGCGTCCCAATATCACGGCGGGCCGCACGGAGTTCGTCTACATCCGGCCGATGGTGGGTCTGCCGCAGGGCGATTCGCCCTTCTTGCTCAACAGTTCCTACACCATCACCGCGGACATCACGGTCCCCGAAGAAGGCGCGGAGGGGATGATCCTCACCTCCGGCGGCCGCTTCTGCGGGTACGGGTTCTACCTGCTTAAGGGCAAGCCTGTCTTCCTCTGGAATCTCATCGACCTGGCGCGGATCAAGTGGGCAGGCGACGAGGCGCTCACGCCGGGCGATCATAAGCTGGAATTCGACTTCCAGTACGACGGGTTGGGCGTGGGCACGCTGGCGTTCAACAACATGAGCGGCCTGGGGCGCCCCGGCACGGGGACGCTCAAGGTTGACGGCAAGGTGGTCGCCACCCAGAAAATGGGCAAGACGGTCCCGATGATTCTGCAATGGGATGAGTCGTTCGACATCGGCTCCGACACGCTGACCGGGGTGAACGATGCGGACTACCAGCCGCCGTTCCCGCTCACCGCCGAGCTCAATAAGCTGACGATCAAGATCGACCGCCCCGAGTTGTCTCCTCAGGATATCGAGAAGCTCAAGGCGGGCATGGAGAAGGTCGCAGCCGGCCGGGAGTGACGGGCCGTGACTGCCCCGACTTCTTCCGGCCCCTTCGACGGCGCCGCTTCCCGATGATCACGCCCGCCGACGCTGCCCATGCCGCGATTATCGGCACGGCCGTGGGCGACGCCCTCGGCGTGCCGGTCGAGTTCCGCGCGCGGGCGGCGTTGCGTGATAGCCCTGTGACGGGGATGCGAAGCGATGGGACCCATCGGCAGCCGGCGGGGACGTGGTCGGACGACGCGTCGATGACGCTGTGTCTGGCGGAGAGCCTCGTGGAGGCGGGATTCGATCCGGAGGATCAGGCGCGCCGCTTTGTGCGCTGGGCCGAGGAAGCGTACTGGACGCCTCACGGGGAGGTGTTCGACATCGGCAACGCGACCAGCCGCGCCGTTGGGCGTTTGCTCGCGGGAGTCGCTGCAACCGACGCCGGCGGCGACCGAGAGAACGAATGCGGGAATGGCTCGTTGATGCGGATCGCCCCGCTGGGGGTCTACCTCGCCCACGCGCACGCCGAGCAGCGCGTCGAGG
>JBGSJY010000132.1:0-21588 GCA_041741515.1 Pirellulales bacterium
GTCGTCGACGGCGCCACACGGCGCGCCGGGTCTTGCCGCATCGAACGCAGCTTGCTGGGCTTCTTGCTCGATCGCCCAGAGCTGGCGTTGCCGCTCGGTCGGCTCGCCGAAGACATAAGTCCGCGTAAGGTCGGACTGGTAGCCGTGCACCGCGCAGCCGATGTCCACGAGGACTGTGTCCCCTTCGCGGAGCGTTTGCTCTCCCTCGGGCCCGTGCGGATAAGCGGTCTGATCGCCGAAGGCGACGATCGCGAACGTGTTGCCGCCGTCGGCGCCCCCCGCGCCGAAGCCTTCGCGGTGCATCCGGTCGGCTGCGGCGGCGATCTCGGTGTTGGTGATTCCCGGCCGCAGCATCTCGTAACAACGGCGGTGCACGTCGAGAGTCAGCCCCATCGCCCAGCGGATGATCGCGATTTCGGCGGGGCTCTTCACGGCTCGGCAAGCGGCGACCGTACTCACGGGCTCGACCAGCGCGACGCTCGGCGCCGCGTCACGAATGCCCGCGGCGAACGCCCACGGCGTCGCTTCGTCGAGGGCGAGCGTCGCGGCGCGCCACTCGCTGAGGAGTTGAGCAACCAAAGTGCAAGGCGACTGGTCCTCTTGCCAGACACGCACGTCTTCGCCCACTTGGAGGAGCTTGCGGACCTTCGGCTCCTCGAACGCCGGGGCGATATAGACGGGTTCGCCCTCACGGCCAATCACGGCGCCGACAAGCCGCTCGCTGAGGCCCCACCGCACGCCGGTGAAGTACCGCAAACTCGCCCCGCCCGGCAGCAGCACGGCGTCCACGTTGTGCTCCGTCATCCGCCGCTGCAAATGGGCGACACGCTGACGATGCTCTTGGGCGGTGATGGCAGGCGGCTTTGGCGACACGGATCGGCCTTGGATTTCGATAGGGTATGATTTTGGCAGGATCAACAGGATTGACAGGATTGGCGATAATCAGACCCCAATCCCGTCGATCCTGTAAATCCTGTATCACCTTGGCGAGCCTGGCGCCCTTGGCGTCTTGGCGGTTCCTCTCCGCGGATTGAACCATGAAGGTCTCCATCATCGGCGCCGGCCGGGTCGGCTCGACGCTCGCTTACACGCTGGTCGTGAAGGAGGTCGTCGATGAGATCGTCTTGGTCGGCCGGCAGCGTGACGGTAAACGGGATGACGCCGTGGACGGCGAGGCCCTCGACCTGCAGCACGCCCACCTGTTCGTCGATCGCAACATCGACATCCGCGCGGGGGCGATCGCCGATACGGCCGGATCGGAGGTGATCGTCGTCACGGCATCGACGCCGTGGAAGGAAGGGTTCACCGACCGGCTGAAATCGGCCGCTGCCAACACCCGCCTGATGGAAGAGCTGATCCCGCCGCTGGCCGCCGCTTCGCCCGACGCGAAGATCGTGATGGTCAGCAATCCGGTCGATGTGCTAACGTGGCACGCCATTCGGTTGTCGGGGTTCGGACCGAGCCGCGTTATGGGGACAGGCACCCTGGTCGATTCGGCGCGCTTCCGCGACATGGTGGGCGAAGAGGTGGGGATCCACCCCGCCGACATCCGCGTCTACGCCCTCGGCGAACACGGGGACAGCCAGTTCGTCGCCTTCAGCGGCGCCGAGGCGGGGGGCGAGCCGCTCGAAGACCGCCCCGACCGGCGGGAGATGTTCGCCCGCGCCGTGGCTGCAGGCTACGAGGTCTTCAACAAGAAGGGCTGCACGAACTTCGCGATCGCGATGGCGGCGACGTACCTCATCGAGGCGATCGTCACCGACGCCCGCTACACGATGCCTCTCTCGGTGCTGGTGGACGGCTATCAAGGCGTCAGCGGCGTTTGCCTCAGCCTGCCGGTGGTGGTGGGACGTAAGGGGATCGTGCGGTGGATGAAGCCGGAGTTGAACGAAGAAGAGGCGGAGGCGTTCCGCGCGAGCGCCGCGAAGATTCGCAAGGTAATCGTCGATACGCTACCGGATTGAAGCTGAAGACTGCCGAGTGCCGATCCGGCCCGATGCTGCTCCGTAACCACGGTTAGGCCACACTCACACGCTTCCGGCGGCCGGCCGCCTGAGCCGCTGCCCTCTCCGGTTCGGCGCCCCTAGGTCGATTTGATCCGAAGATCGCGGTTGCGCCGAGGCTGCGACCTTACCGCCGCAGGCGGGAAGCCGTAGACGGCGGCTTCGGAACGCCGCAATCCCACGGCGCGACCTACTCTTACTGGGCGCCCGCTGGGCTTTTCGTTGAAGCCAAGCCGGGCGATCCTTGCGGATCTTGCAACCGGCCCAAACGATGACGGCAATCCTGCCGACGACGAAAGAGTCACCCACGGAAGGTTTCGTCAGACTGCCGCTGGCGTTTCTGCGCCCCCAAAGCGCGCCGGCGTTCGACTTGTATGGAAGAACCGACAAAACGTCGAAGCCCTCGCTACTCGCGAGCCACGCCCTCGGGCTCGACGCCGAGTCGATCGCCTCTCTCGCCCAAAACGGTTCGAGGGAGCTTTATGTTCGCAAATGCGACCTTCTCCAGCATTCGGCCGCCATCAAGTCTTCGCTCGGCGAGATCCTCAACGACGCATCGTTGCCGGAAGCGGAGCGGTTTGCGATCCTGCAATCGTCGATGGCGATTGAGATCGAACACGCGCTGCGGAACCCGAATCCCACCGCTTACATTTCCCTGTCGAATCGGATCGGGGACCAACTGGCCCAGTTGATCTCCTTGCAGACGACGGCGCCCGATCAGCTGTTTGCCCTGGCGCACCACGACACAACGACGTTCGTCCACGTGACGAACGTGGCGGCGTACGCCCTCGTTCTTGCCGACGCCCTCGGGATCGACAACGAGGCCACGCGTCGGGAGATCGCCGTGGGCGCCATGTTGCACGACATCGGCAAACGCGAAATCCCGCTGAAGATCCTGACCAAGCCCGCCGCACTGACCGCCGCGGAGCGGGCGGTGATTGAGACCCATCCGCTGAGCGGTTACGTCCTGCTGTGCAATCGGCCGGACGTGACCTTCGGGCAAATGATGATGACCTATCAGCACCACGAATGGATCAACGGGAACGGTTACCCCGTGGGGATCGTCGCGGCCGAGATCCACCCGTTGGCCAAGCTGCTAGCGGTCGTCGACGTCTTCGACGCCCTGACGGCGCGACGACCTTATCGCACCCCGACGCCGATCGGCGACGTATTGGCGATGCTCGCCAACGGAGCCGGAAAACAATTCGACCCCGAGATTGTCCGATGCTGGATCAAGCTGTTTCCCCAGTGAGCCTCGGCGGCTCCCGGGAAGCTCCGGCAAAGTGGCCCACGTTGCCGGGCGAGTTGAGCGAGTTCCGAATCCCCAGCGGCGCCGGGCTCGACGGCGTCTCGCGTCGCAGCCATGTGCGGCGGCAGCTGCGTGGACGAGCGGCGCTCGAGAACGCGAGACTCGCCCCCGGTGAGCGTCTGGGCGCGTACACCCTCGATATTTCTCCGCAGGGGTTGTGCCTCGTCAGCCCGGTACAGCTGTTCCCTTGCGAGCGGGTCACGATCGACTTCATGAGAGACGAGGTCGGCTGCATGGGACTGCAAGTCCAGCGATGCCGACGGTTGCAAGAAGGCAGCTACCTCTGCGGGGCGACCTACGTCGAGGGTCCGTTCGGCCCGGCGCGGTTCGTTTCCCTTCTGCGGAGTCTGAGCTGAACCGGGCGCCGCGGCCGCACGGTCCGCTGGAAGCCGGCGATCGCAACGGACCGCCCAATCATCACTTATCCTCCACCGGCTCGACGCTCACCTTCAGCGGCTTCGCTCCGAGCCAAGCCGTCAGCGGGTCGGCGCCGCACGCCGTTAGTTGCTCGGCCCTGAGCTCCGCCAGCTCGCGCGTCCCGGTCCAGACTTGCGCCTTGCCGCTCTTATGGGCGCGCAGCATGAGCGTCTTGGCGCGCTGCTTGTCGTAGCCGAAGACCTTCCGCAAGGCGCCGACAACGAAGTCCATGGTGTTGAAGGGGTCGTTGTGCAGCACGACCGCGTAGGGGGGCTGCCGCTTGGGTCGCTTTTTGTCGTCGGGCTTCGCGCCGGGCCTCACCACCGGTTCAGCGGTCGGCGCCGGCTCGAGCGGATCGGCGATGGCGACGTCGGGCGCCTCTTCTTCGACAGGCGCATCAAGGGGCGCTTCGAGGGGTTCGGCGAGCGGCATGGGGGCCTCCGGCTCCCGGGGGACGAGAAAGCGGCGTCTCCGCAACGAGCATTCTAATCGGAGGTTCATGGATCGGCGAAGGCGCAGCTAGCGTCGCCCCGATCCGCCTTGCCCCCCTTGCCGCCCGTCAGTACCGTCTTCGCCGATTGTCTTTCCCCATTGCACGGAGTCCGGGATGAGCGACTTGAAGCGGGTCGAAGCGGCCAGGCGGCTCTTCGGCATGATCGGCCAAAAGCTCGGCGCGGAGATCTCCGTACGGCTGTGGGACGGGTCGGTCGTGCCGCTCGGTCCGAACGCCGACCCCAACGTGGGCCTGGCGATCCGTGGCCCCGGCGTCATCGGCGCCCTGCTCCGCCGGCCTTCGCTCGAAACGGTCATCCGCCAGTACGCCACCGGTGGGATCGACTTCTACGGCGCCGACTTCATCGACTTCGCCGACAAGGCCCGCGTCAAAAACTCCCGCAGCCGCGTCGGCAAGGTGAGCAAGCTCGCCGTCGCGCGGAACCTGCTGCCATTCCTCTTCGCGAGGGACCAGCCGATTGCCGACAAGAACGGCTTCGCCGGCGACGACGCGGGCTTCGACCGCGCCCAGACCGACAACAAGGACTTCATCCAGTTCCACTACGACATCGGCAACGACTTTTACAAGTTGTTCCTCGACCGGAATATGGTCTACACCTGCGCATACTTCACCGACTGGAACAACTCGCTCGAGCAGGCGCAGCTCGACAAGCTCGACATGGTCTGCCGCAAGCTACAGCTGAAGCCGGGCGAGCGGATGCTCGACATCGGCTGCGGCTGGGGCGCGCTGGTGTGCCACGCGGCCGAGCACTATGGCGTTTACGCGCACGGCGTGACGCTCGCCGAGGAGCAGGTCGAGCTGGCCAACCAGACGATCCGCCAACGCGGCCTCGAGGGCCGGGCGAGCGTCGAGCTGTGCGACTACAACGACGTCGAGGGCACGTTCGACAAGGTCTCGTCGATCGGCATGGTCGAGCACGTCGGCATCGCCAACATGCCGCTCTACCTGAACAAAATCAACTCGCTGCTGCCCGATCGGGGGATCTTCCTGAACCACGGCATCACGCGCCCGGCGAAGAAGTCGGCCCGCAAATTCCGCAAGCTGCGGCCCGAGCAGAAGGCGCTCCGCAAGTACATCTTCCCGGGCGGCGAGCTCGACCACATCGGCCACAGCCTCGAGCTGATGGAGTCGCACGGCTTCCGCGTCAGCGACGTCGAAGGCTGGCGCGACCACTACGCCCTGACTTGCCGGCACTGGTGCCGCAACCTGTACCGCAACCGCGAAAAAGCGACCCGGCTGGTGGGCCCGGAGAAGTACCGCTTGTGGCTGGCGTACCTCGGGGGCGTGAGCTACTCGCTCGGCGACGGCTCGGCCTGCATCTTCCAGACGGTGGCCACGAAGCACGCCTCAAAGGGCCGTAGCGGCATGCCCCCCACGCGCGAGCATCTTTACGCGCCACGTCCGGCCGCCCGCGCCGCGGCTTAATCGGCGGCCGTGCTAGCGCGCTAAGCGCCCGGGTTGTTCGTGCTGGCATTGATCGACTGGCGCTAGACTTGCGCTGCGCGCGCACATGATGACGGTATGCCAACCACCCCGGCGACGCGGCCCGCTAAGCGTGGGCGTTCTCGCGTCTTCTCGGGCGAATGTCGTTTGCGCCTGACCCTGCTGCGGCTAGGCGAGCAACGCCGCGACCTCGGAACCACCCGCCAGCAGGCAGACGGGCGGATTTGCGAAGGGCATGGCGTTTGCTCCCTCTGGAGAACCCCAAGGTCGCCAATCACCGGGTCGCCGTGCCCGTTCGCAACTCTCGGTCGTATTTCGCAGCGGGGCCTCTCCCGCACCCTCTCAACATTCTCTACGGAGTCCCAACGATGAAGTCCTTCTTCGCCCTCGCCCTCTGCGCCGCAATGGCGAGCGCTGTGTCGGCTCAGAACGTCGTTCAGACATCGGGCCAGCAGCCCACCCAGTCGAGTCCCCGCGGGGCCGACTCAAAGATCGACCAGCAGTTTGCGTCTTGTCTGATCCTCGCCAACCTTGGCGAGATCAAGGTCGCCGAGTTCGCCCAGCAGAACCTCGGCGATGGCAAAGCCAAACAGTTCGCCAAGACGCTCGTCGAGGACCACAAGCAGCTGAACTCGCAGCTCAAGAAATTCGCGCCGCAGGCGGCTTCGACGACGCTAACGAGCGATGGCCGTTCGTCGCTCAGCAACCAGCAGCAGCGCGCCAACCAACGGAACTCCACGCAGCAAGGCGGCACGAACATTACGCCCGGCTTCGACAATCCGGCTCAATCGCAGCTAGCCGGCGCGCAGAGCCAGAGCGATCAGAAGTGGTTTGAGATCGAAAAGAAGGCCACCGAGAACTGCGTCTCGATGACGAAGGAGGCCCTCTCGGAGAAGAGCGGCAAGGAGATGGGCAAGGCCTTCCTGGGTTGCCAGATCGCTTCGCACATGCAGATGCTCGCCAAGCTGAAGGCCGCCGATGGCTACATGTCGGACGACCTGCAGCAGGTGCTCAGCAAGGCCGAGCAGAAGGTCCAGTCGCACCTGGAGAAAGCCAAGCAGCTGATGAAGGAAGAAGAGAAGAGCTAAGCACCATCGACGTGACAACTACTTCGAGAGCCCGTCGCCATCCCGAGATGGCGGCGGGCTTCTTACGTTGAAGAGCTCACTGCGACGGCGATGGGAGTACGTCGCGAGACTCGCCGCTGCTCCCGCGGCGCTGCTTGGTTTCTATCGTCGTGCTGATCGAAACCGCGATCCCGGTCCCGCGTCGCCGTTGTAGGTGCAAACCCCCGAGTTGCGAAGCGACCCCTCCATTTGCGCTAAGATGTATCGAAACTGCGCAATGAGTCCAACGGGGCGAAGGTTTGGTTAGGGTGGTGTATGACCGACGGCCGCAACGGTGCGGGTGTCGGCTTGGTACGGCGCCAAATTTTCTAGGCTTGTTTTTGGGAGATTGAACTAATGATTCGACACCGGTTTCTTATAGCGACGATGGCCTGCGCGGCCATCTCGGCCCTATCGGGCCATGCTGCCGCGATGACCTTATTTAGCGACGGCTTGGACAGCGGCGCCGGTTGGGGCGTGAATGCTTCCGCCGACACTGCGGCCACTTTCGGATACGACTACAGCGCCGACGCCATCCCCGAGGCGCCCAACAGCGTCGGCGGCGCCGCCACCACGGGTCTCAAGGCGGAGGCCAATCTCAGTTCGGGCACGCTATCGGTGCTCACCGCCTACCCGACGGGCCAAAACTTTACCGGCAATTACCAGCTGCGGTTCGACGCCTGGATGAACATTGAGTCGGGGGCCGGCACGACTACCGAGTTCATGGGCGGCGGCATCGGCTATGACGGTGTCACGGCCGACGTCGCGAGCGGCGCCCAAGCCATCGCGACCGGCGACGGGGGGTCGGCCAACGACTGGCGCGCTTTCAAGTCGCCGCCGCAGTTCTTCCTCAGCGCCGCCGCCATGACGGGCGGCACGCGTAACGGCTCCGACGCCTACTACGCCGACTTCCTTCCGGCCGTGCCCGCCGCCCAAGGACAGGCGGGGACGAGCATCGCCGGCTCGCCCGGCTTCCAATGGATCACCTGGGAATTCAATGTCGTCGGCAACGACGTGAGCATCTTCATCGAGAAGCCGAGCGGCGATCGGCTGGAGATCGCCAGCTACGACAAGACCGACACATCCGACGGCTCAGCGGGCGTCGTCACCGACGGGAACATCTCCTTGTTCTACGCCGACTTCTTCACGTCCGTGTCGGCCGCCCCGGCGCTGCAGTTCGGGCTGTTCGACAACGTCGTCGTGACCGCCATTCCCGAGCCGGCGTCCTTGGGGCTGGTCCTCGTCGCTTCGTGCGGCCTGCTCGGCCGCCAGCGTCGTCGGTGAACCGATAGTTCTGAGGCAGAAGATACCAACGCGACGCCCAGCCGGCCCTGCCGGTTGGGCGTTTTTTCTTCGGCTTAGCGGCGATTCCGAATGGCTCTTCCGCGGCGCGGCCTCCGCCATCGCGGTACTAGCCGACCATCGGCGCGAAGGCATCGACGAGACCGAGATCAGAATTCGGCAGTGTCCGTCGGGTACCGCTCCGAACCCAAGCCCTCGCGACCCTGCACTGACTCAACCACGTCAGGCCAGCTGGCGGCAGCGAACAGAGCCCACGCCGCAAACGGCGGACATCGCCCAAACCAAGAGGCTGGTCGGTTCCGGCGCGGAGGCGTCGGGAGGTGGAGGCGGGGAATCGGTCGTTACGGTGGGGTTGGCCAACTTATCGCTGCCCGCGCCGGCATTGACCTGCTGAAAGCGAACGACCGAATTGAGCTTGTAAGAAGCGTCATCAGGATCGGTAAAAGCTGCCAAGAACGCCGCTTCAGCCGTCGCCGCCGAACCGCCGCCGAGCTTGACCGACACCTTGTCGCTCAGACCCGCGGGCAAAGCGCCGTTGGCGTTCCCGCCGAGAAAGTTATTGTTGTCGGCGACGCCAAAATCGAGCGTCCCGAAGGGCGGCAGAGCCGCGTTGACGATCAGGGTGTCGAAGTAGGCCTTCGAATCGCCGTCGATGTCGGTAGTCAGACTGCCAGCGAGGAGCGTGAACCCGCTGGGCAGGTCCATCCCGAAACCGGTGAGTTTGGAGGCGGTCGCCCCGCTTCCGAAGGCCGGGCTACCGGTGGTGTTGCTGATCAATAGCTCGAGGCTGACCTGGCCGGGGGACATCGTATCGACGAAGGTCATCACGATCTTCGCCGACGCCCCCGTAGGGGGACTGTTCGATGAGGTGCTGCTGGCCCCGAAGACGAGCTCAATGCTCGCCTGCGCCGGAGCAATAGGTTCAAACGTCAGCAGGGCAACGAGGATGCAGAAGCCCAGGTAAGGTCGCCGCGTAGCCGCGGAAAATAAGGTCGTAGTACGCGATTGCATCGTTGCGATCCTGCGAAGCGAATTTTTGCCCGATCAAGACCCACAAGTCGGACTCAGAAAATGAGCGCCGACCCAAGCAGCCGAGCAGAGACCCAGCTACCCCGTCTTCGCGGACCGATCTTTGGAACCTCTATTTCGGCTTAACGAGAACTAGTCACGCGGGGGGACCGCGTCAACGAAATCCCCAGCTAGGGAGGGGGAATCTCGGAAACTGATGCGAAACTGTACGGGCGAGCCGCCAATCGCCGTGCCTCGTTAGACTTTGTTGGCCGCCCAGAGCCAGGTTTTGAATGGCGTGGGAAGGCCCGCCGGAAGCGCCGACCAGGCACGAGGGAAAATCAACTGCTCCCGCCCTGGGTGAAGGATTGCGGCTCAAGGGGGGTCGAGGACCCGTCGCGTCCTCACAGTGAGTCGCTCCTATACAGCCTAACGCAGCGGAGCGGAAGAGTACCCGGCCTAAACCACGCCCTCGAGCTCGCCCTTCCAGCGCACAAAGCCCTCGATCGCCTCGAACTCCGACAGGCCGAGCTTGTCGTAGAGTTGCGCGCAGCCGCGGTTGCGGTCCTCGGCGCGTTGCCAGAACTCGCGCGGGTCGCTGCCCGGGAAGAGGGCCCGGTCTTTCTGCGACTGGTGCTTGAAGATCGCGTTGCGCTTCCGCATCACCTCTTGCGGGCTCAGCGGCACGGCCATCTCGATCTGGTGCGGCTCCCACTCTTGCCACGCGCCGCGGTAGAGCCAGACGACACAGTTCTGGTACCAGTCGCGGTCCTTCAGCCGGTCGCACGCCGTGAGGATCGCGCGGAGGCAAGTCCGGTGGGTGCCGTGCGGGTCGGACAGATCGCCGGCGCAGTAGATCTGGTGCGGCTGGACCCGCTCGAGCAGGTCCATCACGATTTGGATGTCCTCCTCGCCGAGCGGATTCTTGCGGACGCGTCCCGTCTGGTAGAAGGGCATGTCCATGAAGACGCAGCGGTCCTGCGGAACGCCGGCGACGCGGGCGCCGGCGCGGGCCTCGGTGCGGCGGATCAGGCCCTTGATCGATTGCACCTCGGGGCTGTCGACCTGGCCGGGCTGCTTGTTGCGGAGGAAGGTCTCGACGTGCTCTTCGAGCTTCGCGGTCTCAGCCGGGTCGATGCCAAACTGACGGTTGAACTCGGCCATGAACTCGGCATAGCGGATCGCGTCGTCGTCGAACACGGCGACGTTGCCCGACGTCTGGTAGGCGATGTGAACCTCGTGCCCCTGCTCGCAGAGGCGGATCAGCGTGCCGCCCATGCTGATGACGTCGTCGTCGGGGTGGGGCGAGAAGCAGATTACCCGCTTGGGGAAGATCTCGTCGTGCGGGCGGCGCACGTCGCCGGGCTGCTGACGGTCGATCGGCTTGCCACCGGGCCAGCCGGTGATGGTCGACTGCAACTGGCGGAAGACCTGGAGGTTGATGTCGTAGGCGCGGCCCTTCTTGGCGAGCAGCTCTTGGAGGCCGTCCTCGTTGTAGTCCTCTTCGGTGAGCTTGAGGATCGGCTTTTCGAGCTTGCGGGCCAGCCAGATGACCGCCTTGCGGGTCCAGTAGTCGTCCCACTCGAAGACGCCCCCGGGCCCCGACGAGAGCGGCCCCAGCAACCACGGCGCCTGGTAGCGGGTGAGCCGGTCGGCGGCGGCCTCGTCGAGGACCGCCATCGCGTTGTCGTGGTCCTGCAAAAAGCTGGCCGCGATGATTGGCGTGATCGGGCCCTCCACCGACTCGGCGACGACCTTCGCCTTGCCCTCGCCGAAGGCGAGCATGTAGACCTGCCGCGCTTCGAGGATCGTGCCGACGCCCATCGTGATCGCCCGGCGCGGCACGTAGTCCTCGCCGAAGAAGTCGCTCGCCGCGTCTTGGCGCGTCTTCTTGTCGAGCGTGATCATGCGGGTGCGGCTCTCACGGCCCGAGCCCGGCTCGTTGAAGCCGATGTGGCCGGTGCGGCCGATGCCGAGGATCTGAATATCAACGCCGCCGAGGCCGACGATCTTCTGCTCGTACTCGGCGCAGTGGGCGAGGACCTCGTCTTCGGGGAGCGTGCCGTCGGGGATGTTGACGTTCACCCGGTTGATATCGATGTGGTCGAACAGGTTCTCGTTCATGAACCGGACGTAACTCTGCAGCTCGTTGGGCTGCATCGGGTAGTACTCGTCCAGATTGAACGTGTGGACGCCGGCGAAGGAGAGGCCCTCTTCGCGGTGCAGCCGCACGAGCTCGGCGTAGACGGTCGTCGGCGTGCTGCCGGTCGCCAGGCCGAGCACGCAGGGGCGTCCCTCGGCGGCGCGCTGGCGGATCAGCTCGGCGATCTGCGCGGCGACGTACTCGCTGGCGCTCTTGGCGTGCTTGAACACGCAGCAAGGGATCCGCTCGATCTGGTTGCGGGGGTCGAGGCCCTTGAGGGTGGCGGGCTTCAAGGCGGCCATGGGCGTGCGCGAAAGTTTGGGTGTGGTGGGGCGAGAAGCGTCAGTTTAACCGCTGCGGCGAGCGGCGGTGCGGGGGAATGAGTAGCGATGTCTCGCGAATGCGCAGGAAACTGGGGTTTTAGGAGTCGATCGGCTAGCGGAGCGGGTTGGTGATTCACTCCCGGCGCTGACGCTCCCGGCTCGCCATCGTTTTGCCGACGAGCCGGGAGCGTCAGCGACCGGAGTGCGCCACCCCAAAACCCACCACTCCGCCTCAAACCTTCACCCGCTTACCGCTCTCGAGGCTCTTCGCCTGCGCCTGGCAGAGCACGATCGCGTCGCGGGCCAGGTCGGCGCTGAGGACGGCCGATAGCTCGTTGGCCTTCACGCACTGGAGGACCTCACGCAGCTCGGCCTCGAAGGCGTCCATTGGGTCGCCGCCGGCGAGCTTGGGGCGCTTCGCTTTGCCGTCGTGCGTGAGCACGGTCGGCGGGCAGAGGTAGGCGCCCTCGCCGCCGATTACCGCGAAGTCGAAGAGGAGCGTCGCCCGCTCGAGGTGGATCTCGAAGGCGTGCTGAAAGGATCGCCCCTGCTGGTTGATTGTGCCGCTGGTGGCAAGGGCAGTCGGCAGTGGGCGGTGGGCAGTGGGCAGTTTTTTGTCATCCTGCCCACTGCCGACTGCGGACTGCGCACCGAATTCAAACTGCGTGTTCCAATACTCCGGCAACCCATTCCGCATCCGGCCGCTGGTGGTCACGGCCGCGGGCTGGCCGAACACCAGACGGACAAAGTGGGCGTCGTGGATGTGGAGGTCGAGCATCGGCCCGCCGACACGCTCGGCGTCCCAGTAGTGCGTCAGCCACGCCGGGTCGGAGATCACACGTTTGAACGAACCGCCGACGAGCGCGCCGTGCTTGCCGCTGCGGATTTCCTTCAGGGCCCAGGCGTACTCGGGGAAGTACGGCAGCACATGGCCGATGTAGAGTTGACATTGGGCCTTGGCGGCCGCCTTCACCATCCGGTCGCAGTCGGCGGGGCGCATCGCCATCGGCTTCTCGCAGAAGACGTGCTTGCCCGCGGCCAGCGCCCGGCAGGCAACGTCGGCGTGCAGCGCCGGCGGGAGCGTGACGTCGATCACGTCGAGCGACTCGTCGGCGATCATCTCGTCAACCGACTCGTAGGTGGCGACGCCCGCCAGGTCCATCTTCGCGCCGGGGGGGCCGAAGTTCCCCTTGATCGACCGCCAATCGCCCGCGCGCTTCTTGGCGTCGGGGTCGGCGATGGCGGCGACCTTCACGCCGCGCAGCTTCGCGTAGGAGAGGTAATGCACCATCCCCATGAACCCAATCCCGGCGATGCCGACTCTTAGCATGACTAACTAACGGAAGGTCTGAACGAAGGGATGGACAGTTTATGTAGGAAGATAGGGGGATGATTGGAGATGAGGGGGATGGTCATTTGGCCGCGGATATTCCAATTGCCAAACAACTTTATCGGATATGAGAAACGGGGTTCGCAGCGTGGAACGTCTTCCTTGCCGATGGCGTTCTCAGCGGCGGCCACGATCCCCCGTATCTCCAATCATCTCCCTATCTCCCTTCCTTCGCTTCGCCTACCGGTCGAGTGAACGGAGCAGCTCAAGAGCGGCGCCGATTTCGGCTTTTTGACGGTCAGGCTCTTGGGGGATCTCGCGTTCGATCGTCAGCGGGCCCCGGTAGTCGATGTCGTCGAGCACGCCGAGGAACGCGGGGAAGTTGACGTCCCCTTTGCCGAGGGCCGTCTCTTGGCCCCAGGTCTCGCCCGGGTCGGCGCTCCACTTGGCGTCCTTGCAGTGAACGCTGAGGACGTGGCGGCCGAGTTCCTCCAGCGCCGGCAGCGGCTCGCCACAGCCGTAGAGGATCATGTTCGCTGGGTCGAAGTTGACGCCGATGTTGCCGCGACCGATCGCGGCGAGGAACTCCAGCAGCACGCCGGCGGGCTCTTGGCCCGTCTCGAGATGGACGGCCTGGCCGTGCGGCGCGCAGTGGTCGCAGATCGATTGCGTCGCGGCGACGACGTCGGCGAACTCCTGGCTCGATGCGTCGTGCGGCACGAATCCCACGTGCAGCCCCACCGGGATCGGCCCGCCCGTGTAGCTCGTCTCGGCCGACGACAGCAGTCGGGCGAAGTCGGCGATCTCTTTCAGCTCAGCCAGCCGCTCGGCGCGCGTGGCGGCCGGCGCGAGGCCGACGGTGCGCTGCGTTGTCGGGATGTCGGCATACGACTCGCCGTCAAAGCCGGCGAAGACGACCGAGATCTTGATCCCCAGCTCTTGCAGGCGGGCGCGGAAGGCTTCGGCGTTCTGCTCGGTGCGCGACGCCTTATGCGGCGTGTGGAGGTGGACCGTGGGGACGCCCAGCTGGTGGGCGACGTCCAGGTTCACGCCGAGGCCAGCGTCGATGCTGGCGAAGACTCCAAGGAGGCGGGGCATTGCGAAAGGGGAAGGCGTAAAGGGGGAGGCGGAAGTCAGGCCTTGCGGGATCCGACTTTTCTTGCGGGAGGGGTCTCCAGACCCCGATTACGGTGTCCATTCCAAAACGGCATGGTGCGCGTAATCGGCGTTGGGAGACGCCTCCTACAAGCGACGAACGTCGCCAGTTGTGCGGCTTAGCCCGGTGCTACGCCAGTTGTTCCGCGATCCTTACACGCCTGGCGACCAAATGCCAGAGTCCGCGCCTTATTCGGCTCCGGCGCCGGTGGCTTCGTCGCCGCTCTGGCCGAGGGCCTTATTGCGGTCGATGCGGTCCCAGAACGCTACGGCGAACAGCACCATAATCGCCAGGGCCATGTAGGCAGGGATCAGCCAGAACTCCTTCCATTGCAGCATGGTCTGGTTGACGAGCTCGCCGTCGAGGTTCTCCGGCAGCGCGCGGCTGAACATCTTGCCGAAGCGTTCGAAGAAGCCGAGCGTCGATTCGGGTCGGGCCGCGGTGATTGCGGCGGTGAGGCTGTCGTGGCTGGGCATCTGCGTCTTGAAGAGCCGGCCGGCGACCTCGTACCCGATGAACATGCCGACGCCTTGGGTGAAGAACACCAGCATGCTCTGCGCCTGACCGCGGACCTCGGCGGGGGCCTTCTGGTCGGTGTACATGAAGCCGGTC
Source organism: Pirellulales bacterium (assembly GCA_041741515.1). GTDB lineage: Bacteria > Planctomycetota > Planctomycetia > Pirellulales > Lacipirellulaceae > Botrimarina. Next base: position 14,667 of record JBGSJY010000132.1, read on the forward strand.
ACGAAGAAGAAGTCGTAGCAGATGCCGTGCATCGCGACGCCCAACAGCAGCATCCAGGTCGATAGCTGCGACGCGCCGAAGGCGAACAGCACGTAGCGGGCGAACCACGCCCCCATGCCGACGATGATCATCCACTTCACGCCCAGGCGGCGGAAGAAGAAAGGGATCAGCAGCATAAAGACGATCTCGCTCATCTGCCCCAGCGACATCGTCGCGGCGGGCTCCTCGAAACCGGTCTGCGACAACAGGCCCGAGGCGTACTGGTAGTAGTAAGCCAGCGGGATACAAATCAGCGTCGAACAGAGGATGAACACCGCGAACGGCACGCTCTTCATCAGGCCGAAGGCGTCACGCATCAAGAGGCTGCCGATGTCGAGCGGCTTGCCCTTCGCGGGCGGCGGGGTGTGCGGGAGCGTGAAGCTGTAGAGGCCAAACGCGGCCGACGCAATTGCGCCGAGATAAAGGATTTTGGTGCTCGACGACCAGCCGAGGCCGCCCACGACGAGGCCGGCCACGATCCAGCCGATGGTGCCCCACACGCGAATCGCCGGAAACTTGTTCTGATCGTCGATGTTGGCGAACGCGATCGAGTTCCCGAGGCCTAGCGTCGGCATGTAGCAGAGCATGTGACCGATGAAGAGCCACACCGCCATCGTGCCGTTCCCCGCCTCAACTGCCCCCGCGGCGCCGTACAGGAGTCCCGCGCCGATCAGCATCAGCACCCCCTGCACGATCTGCGAAGGGAAAAGTCGGTCGGCGATCAGCCCCAAGAACAGGGGCGCGATGATCGCGGCAATCGGCGCGCTCTGGTACGCCCGCGGCGTGAAGTCACCCAGCCCGGCACTCCCCATGCAGAGGAACAGCGTCACGAACCACGCCCCCCAGGTGAAGAACTGGAGGAACATCATCACCGACAACCGGGTCGTTACCATGCGGGGGCTGCTCGCTCGGGGAGTTTTGGCGTTAGGAGAGGAGAGGCGTCTGCATCGCTACGGCGCAGAAGCCGTCGGCGCTAGCCGCAGTCTTTGGGCCGTGGGTTGCGATGGTAACGAGCCGAGGCCACTGGCGGCTAGCTGGGCAAGCAAAAAAACCCGATCGATCGACGTGAAAACGGCGAGCGGGCGACGCGAGTCGTCGGAGTGCGTCTGGTACCCGCTTCACTCCGGCGACTCGCGTCGCCGGCTCGCCAAACAATCGCGTTGCTTGCCGTTAGCGGGGCGATTTCCCCCACGGCTGACGACGCCAACGCGTCACCGCCAACACCAAAATAGCCGCCACTAGCGGCGCCAAGAAAGCCACCAGCGACCCCCGGCCGGGCGACACGCCGATCACCGCGGCGGAATACGCCAGCCACGCCGTGTAGGCGATGTAGAGCGTCAGCATCAACGCCCCCTCGACTCTCGTCACGCTACTTCCCGACAGAAACACCGGGTAGCAGACGATCGACACGGCCACCATTAGTGGGATGTCGAATGCCAGCGAGTCAGCGCTGACCGCGACGCCCGCCGGGGCGACCGCCGCGCCGATTCCGAGCACCGCCAAGACGTTGAGGATATTGCTGCCGATCACATTGCCGACCGCCAGGTCGCGTTTGCCACGCATGGCGGCGACGACCGACACCACCAGCTCGGGGAGTGACGTGCCGATCGCCACGATCGTCAGGCCGATCACCAGCTCGCTGACGCCGAACCGTTTGGCGAGCTCGACGCAGCCATTCACCGTGAAGTCGGCGCCATAGACGAGCAGCGCCAGGCCGGCGAGGCCGACGATCGTGTTGACGACAAAGGTTTTCGGCGTCGCGGGGACGTCGTGCGGCGCCATGTCGGCGTACTCATCCTTGAGCTTGCGTGACTCGCGCCGGGCCTCACGCATCGTCCAGCCGAGGTACATCACCATCGCCACCACCAGCGCGACCCCCTCGCCCCTTGAGAACGAGCCGTCCGACCCCAAGGCGAACAGCGCGATCGCCGCGGCGATCATCACCGGGATGTCGAGGCGAAAGAGCTGCGAGCTCACCGTCAGCGGCGCCACGATCGCCGCGAGGCCGAGAATCAAGAGCAGGTTCGCCAGGTTACTGCCGACGATATTGCCGACCGCCAGGTCCGCCTCGCCCGCGTAGCACGACTCGACGGTGACGGCGAGCTCCGGCGCGCTGGTCCCCAGCGCCACCACCGTCAGCCCGATCACCAGCGCCGGCACCTTCAAGGCGGCCGCAATATTCGATGCCCCGCGCACTAGCAACTCGCCACCGACAATCAACCCGACAAACCCGCCGAGGATGAAGAGCGCGATCGTGAAAAGGTCCATGGTGGTGGGTTTAGGAAGGGAGATAGGGGGATGAGCGGGGATGGGGGGATGGCGTCTCGAAGGGCTTCATCGATTCCGCTAGATTCCGCAAACCCTGCCAAGTAATCGTCAAGTCTTCGTCAGTGGCGTCAGAGTCAGGGATGCGCGAACTCAATGACCGCTCTGCTATAGCCGGCATGACGTAATCGCAAAGACTAACAACCCTCCCTGGCAAGCTCATTGCATCGGCAGCGCCTTCGCGTGTGCATTCCCCGCATAAGTCGCCACTCTGATGGACTAAGTGGACATCCATGATGCGATGAATGGTGCTCAAGACCATCAACCGCTCTTCATCGAGTGTCTCGATCGCTTCTCGTATATATCGATCTAGCACGTCGTAATGGTAAGCGAAAGCACGCTCTCCCATGAACTCAAAGTCTTGGCTGTAAAGATAGGGCCGATCGCAAAACCTTTCGTACGCCGCGTCTAGCGATAAGCCACCGAAATTCTTCCATGCCTCTTGAGAAATGAGGCCACCGTCGTTCATCAAGAAGTCGGCTTCGGTCGGTATTGACTTACTCATTGATCCGAGGCGGGTTTGGCAAGTTGACGTTGAACTACGAGCCGCCATCCCCTTATCTCCCTCCATCCCCACCTCTCCCTTCCTAAAGCCTCCAAGCTAAACTGCGTTACGGCGGATGTTGGCCGGGGGGCCACCGCCGGCTTGGGCCGCGTTGACGGCGGCGACGAACGCTTTGGTGCTCGCCTCCACGGTGTCGGTTGAGACGCCGCGGCCGCGGTAGAGGCGGCCGTCGCAGACCGCTTCGATGTTGGCCTCGCCTTGCGCGTCCTTGCCCTTGCTGACGCTGTGGACGCGGTAGTCGGTTACTTCGAGCTGGAGGCCCGTGACCTTCTCCACCGCGCGGAACAGCGCGTCGAGGGGGCCGTCGCCGCCGAAGAACGTCTCGGTCGTCTCGTCCTTACCTTGGCGGAGCGTTACGGTCGCCGAGGCGGGCTCGTCGGTGTGCGTCTTCACGTCGTACGAGACGAGCGCCCAATCGCGCTCGCTCGGCGGGCGCTTGTCCACCAGCGCGATGAGGTCGGAGTCGTAGACCTCTTTCTTCTTGTCGGCGAGGCGCTTGAACGCGTCGAAGACCTTGTCGAGCTTGTCGCCCTCGACCGGATAGCCCAGCGCCTTCAGGCGATCGGACAATGCCGCCCGGCCAGAATGCTTGCCGAGCACGAGGTCGGTCTTCGTGAAGCCGACGTCCTCGGGCCGCATGATCTCGTAGGTCGTCGGCTCCTTGAGCATGCCGTCTTGGTGGATGCCCGACTCGTGCGCAAACGCATTGCGGCCGACGATCGCTTTGTTGCGCTGCACGTCCATGCCAGTAATGCCGCAGAGCAAACGACTCGTAGGTACCAGGCGCGTGGCGTCGATACGCGTGTCGGCCTGGTAATAGTCGTTGCGGGTGCGGAGCGCCATCACGATCTCTTCGAGCGAGCAGTTGCCGGCGCGCTCGCCGATGCCGTTGATGGTGCACTCGATCTGCCCGGCGCCCGCCTCGATGCCGGCGAGGCTGTTGGCGACCGCCATCCCCAGGTCGTCGTGGCAGTGCATGCTGATCACGGCCTTGTCGATGTTCGGCACCCGATCCACCAGCGCCCGGATGTGGTTGAACATGTGGGTAGGCGTGGCGTAGCCAACCGTGTCGGGGATGTTCACCGTCGTCGCGCCGGCGTTGATGGCGGCTTCGACGACTTCACACAGGAAGTCGAGCTCGGTCCGCGCCGCGTCCTCGGGCGAGAACTCGATGTTGTCGCACAGATTGCGGGCGCGTTTGACGCCCTCTACCGCGCGGCGGACGATCTCGGCCTTGTCCATCCGCAGCTTGAACTCGCGGTGAATCGCGCTGGTGGCGAGGAAGACGTGGATCCGGGGCGCCTCGGCGCCGCGGACCGCTTCGCCGGCGCGGTCGATGTCCTTGTCATTGCAGCGGGCGAGGCCGCAGACCTGGACCCCCTTCACGGTCTCGGCGATCGCCTTAACGCTCTCGAAGTCGCCGGGCGACGCGATCGGGAAGCCCGCCTCGATGACGTCGACGCGCAGATCGGCGAGCGCCTGGGCCATCTCGAGCTTCTCGGCCAGGTTCATGCTACAGCCGGGCGATTGCTCGCCGTCGCGGAGCGTCGTGTCGAAGATCGTGATCTGGCGGGACATGGTCGTTAGGGCTGCGTCTTTAGGACTGGGCCTGAAAAGCGGGTGTCGAGAACGGATAAGGATACGAAAAAACCCCGGGGCCGCAGGGGCCCCGGGGTATGGCGTTTTCAGTAGTGCAGCCTCTCTGGACTGCGCGCCGTCCCTAGGACCCCCTGCCCAATAGAAGGGCCGGGGCTAGTAGGAGGAGCGGCAGGAGGAGGCTGTTGGTCGGCATGGTTTGGTGCTCGGTGTCGAGTATAGCCCCTAGACCCCGGCGGGAGCGACCGGGTTCGCCGAAAAAACCACCTAGATGCGAGCCGGGAGACGTCAGTCCCCGGACTGAAGTGGGTACCCGGCTTCCTCCGGGGACTAACGTCTCCCGGCTCGCAAGCGAACGCGAATGAGAGGCAACGGTCAGCTCCGAGCGTCGGTTCGTCTTGCCCGATGCCGACCGCTCGAGGTAAATCTTGCTGTAAATCCCCCACCCCGCCGCTAGCACCATGGACGACCCGGGCAGCCAACTCGACCTCTCCAGCGACGCCACGCCGACCAAGGGGCGTTGCGCCGAGGAAAGGGGCGAGGATCGCCGGGGTCGCTTCCTGGGCGTCACTTTTGAGTGCTGTGGCGTTTACGCCCGCATCTACCAGAACCGCGCTGGCGACGCGTACGAGGGGCGCTGCCCGCGGTGTATGGGGAAGATCCGGGTCGGGATTGGGCCGGACGGCGGCAAGTCACGCTTTTTCGTGGCGCGGTAGGGGGCGCCGCTAAGCCGCAAGCGTGACGCCGCTCGCGGTTTAGCGGCGCCTTCACCGATGCGGCGGCGCGCTCTTGCGGCGAGTGGATGGTTTTTCCTACGGTCTGCGGCCGCCAACTCCGCGCCCCCTGGAAGCCCGATGGCGATCGACTACCAAGTCCGCCGCTGCACGCGCCGCTGCGCCGCTGCCGACCGTGAGCTGACGGCCGGGGAGTCGTTCGTTTCGGTGCTGATCGACGAGGGCGACGACGTTGTACGCCGCGACTACTCGGCTGCCGCTTGGTCGGGGCCGCCCGAGGGGACCATCGCCTGGTGGCGCTCGGCAATGCCCGGTGGCAGCGGCGAAGCGAAGCCCGCCCCGCGCGAAGCTCTCTTGGCGCTGCTCGACGAGTGGGCCGACAAGCCCGACGAGGCGCCTGCCCGCTACCTGCTCGCGCTGCTGCTCGTGCGGCGCCGCGTGCTGCGTCTGCAAGGCGACGGGTTTCTCGATGGCCTGCGTGGCCAAGAAGCGAAGGCCTCCGAAGTCGAGACGCTGACGCTCGTTTGCCGCGATCGCGACGAGCCGATCGAGGTCGCCATCACCCCGCCCAGCGCGGATGAAGCATTGCGGCTGCAAGAGCGTTTGGCCGAACTGCTCGGCGCCGCTTGACCCCAACTCAATCCAACATGCGATTCGATCGCCCGCCGCTCGCCCGACAGGTTGCCGCCCGAATGGCCGCGACGTGCGCTGCGCTGGTAGTGATCGTCTCATCGATGGGCGCCAGTTGCTCGCCGCGGCTCGGTTCGCCGTTCGGCATGTCGGGCCCGCCCGCTCCGGCGGTGCTCACGCCAACTTCGAGCGCCGCCGAAGTCGTCGCCGCGATCAACGCCAACTCTTCCCGCATCCAGACCTATCAGGCGCCGTCGGCGTCGATCTCGATGCCCGAGTCGATGGGGCTGCCGCTGGTATCGGCGAGCATCGCGGTGGAGCGACCGCAGCGGTTCCGCCTGCGGGCGACGACTGCCGTCACCGGCCCCGAGCTCGACCTGGGGAGCAACGACGAACGCTTCTGGATCTGGGCCCGCCGCAACGAACCGCCCGCCCTTTACACGGCGCGGCACGACCAGTGGGCCACCAGCCCGCTGAAGAGTCAGGCGCCGATCGAGCCGGCGTGGCTCATCGACGCGCTGGGCCTGGTGCAACTCGACCCGGCGGCGGCGTACGTCGGCCCCCTGCCCCGCGGCAACGGCTCGGTCGAACTACGTTCGCAGACTCCGGGCGGCGTACGGGTGCTGATCATCGACGCGCAAACGGCATGGGTGCGTGAGCAGCACGTTTACGACAACGCCGGCGCGCTGACGGCGAGCGTCATCGCCGACCAGTTCCGCTACGACCCGGCGACGCAGACCTCGCTCCCCGAACGGGTGCGGGTCAACGTTCCTGCGGCGGGCCTCGACATGACCATCAATACGGGACAGGTCATCGTCAACGCGCCGGTGGGCGACGGCGGGCAGCTCTGGAGCCTGCCGCAATTGGGGTCTTACCCGGTCGTCGATCTGACGGCGCCCGGCGGCGTCCCCACGGCCACCAAAGGCCCCTGGGACTTGGCGGGCACGGCTTCCGTGTACGGTCAACCGGCGCCGATCGCCGTGCCGTACGCGTCGACAACTCCTCTCGCGGCCCAGCCCGCCGCGGCGCCCGG
>JBGSJY010000133.1:0-4097 GCA_041741515.1 Pirellulales bacterium
TCGGCAGTGCGGCGTTTCCTCGGAAGCCAAAACGGTACATACCGTTTTGCGCGTTCCCTAGGAGTTCCGCGCGATGCCAGCACTCATCCAGGCCACCCCCAAGTACCGACGCCACCGGGCCTCCGGCCAGGCGGTCGTTACTCTCAACGGCGTGGACCTCTACCTCGGTCCCTACAAGTCGGTCGCGGAGTTCTGTCGTGCCCATTTCTTCTAAGTCCTAGCCGAATAGCGACTTGTGTTACCTGCCGGTGGTCGGCAGTGCGGCGTTTCCCGGGAAGCCAAAACGGTACATACCGTTTTGCGCGCCTCGTTGTAGCCTCGCGCAATGCCCGCCCTCGCTAAGTCGCTCCCCAAGTACCGCAAGGACAGGGCCTCGGGACAAGCCGTCGTGACGATCGCCGGTGTCGATCACTACCTGGGCCCGCACCGCTCGTCGGTGAGTCGCCGGGAGTACGACCGCCTAGTGTCCGAATGGCTCGCTAGGGGGCGGAAGGCGGCCCCCGCTGCGGAAGTCGGCCCGTCAATGGCCGAGGCGCTCGCCGCTTGGCAACGAATTCTGGGCCGTTATCCGAGTGGATGTGCTTGGGCGCCCCACGCACCGCGAAAAGGTAACCCAGCACGTCTTGAACCTGTCGGGCCGTGAACGACCGCTGCACCTCGATCTCTAAACTCTCCCAAGTGAACTCGTCCAGTACGCCCAGCATCCGCAGCTGGCGACCACGCTCGGTGTAGTCCGTGACGAAGTCGTAACTCCAGATGTAGTTGGGATACTCCGGTCGCTTCCTCACGCAGCTGTTCTCGCTACCGCCCAGCGATAAACGCAGGCGTTTGTGGCGTTTCTTCGGCGCCTGCATCCCATGCTCACGCCATAGACGTTCGACCCGCTTGGGGCTCACCTCGTGGCCCCGACGACGCAGCGCCTCGTAAACCTGAGGGCTGCCAAAGCAAGGCCGCTGGGCGGCGATGCTCCGCATCTCCGCGAGCAACTCCGCGTCGAGCGTCGCACGCTTCGACTCGTAACGCTGCGTCGCACGCGGCTGGCCCAGCACGTGACAGACTCTTCTCTCGGTCGGCTTCTTGGGCCCCAAGCGGCGGCGGACGGCCTCGACCGTCCGCCGCTTCCGCTTGGGGCCCACCAGTTTCCCTTGGCGGCTTCCTTCAAGATCTCCATGTCGAGCGCTTGGTTGGCCACCAGCCGCTTCAGACGCGCGTTCTCCTTCTCCAGCGACTGCAGCTGCTTCGCCAGGTCGGGCGCCATGCCCCCGCCGCGTCAATCAAGGAATATGGCTGACGCCACCGATAGTACGTCTGCTCGGTGATCCCGAGCGTCTTGCAGACCTCCGGGACCTTCTGCCCCTTGCCAAGAGCTTCGTCCGCTTCACGCAGCTTCTCAACGATCCGCTCCGTTGAATGCCTTGTCCGCTTCATCGAAAGAAGCTCCTGTCTGAAGTGGACCCCGAACGCTGTACCACCAGCGGGGTTGAATAGTAGTTAGTGGGGGAGCGTCCCGCGGCCCCCTTCACAAGGGCCGCGCGGACGCCTGCCGCTGTGCTCTCATCTGAGGTTCTTACCAGGCTTCTGCAATGAGGCCGCCAAGTTTTCGATTCTTACGCCGCGACGCCCTCGGCGTAGACCGCCTCGGGCGTGCGGCGGCCCAGCGACTGGTGACGCCGCCGGCCGTTGTAGAACGCCAAGTACGCCGCCAGCCCCGCCTCGGCCTGGGCCACCGTGTCGTAGCCCCGCAGGTAGACCTCCTCGTGCTTCACGCTCCGCCACAACCGCTCGATGAACACGTTGTCCAGCGCTCTTCCACGCCCGTCCATGCTGATCGCCACGCCGCGTTCCTCCAGCCGCCCGGTGAACGCTTTGGCCGTGTACTGGCAGCCCTGGTCCGTGTTGAACACCTCCGGCGTACGACGCCATAGCGCCTCGTCCAACGCTTCTAGAACGAACGCCCCGTCCAGCGTGTTGCTAAGCCGCCACGACAGCACCTTGCGGCTGAACCAGTCCATCACGGCCGTCAGGTAGAGCCAACCGCAAGAGAGCGGCACGTACGTGATGTCGCTGCTCCAGACCTGGTCCACCCGTGTGACCTCCACGTTCCTCAGCAAGTACGGATAAATCCGGTGGCCCGGCATGGCGACCGTCGTGCGTCGCTTCGGCCCCACCGCCTCGATCCCCATCAACCGCATCAGCCGCTGCACCCGCTTGCGGTTGACCGACAACTCGTCGGCCAGCCGCCGGCTGCCATAGAACGGCCAGCGCGTGGACAGCTCGTCGATCTGTCGCATCAACGCCAGGTTCTCCGCCGACTCGCCGCGGAGCTCACGCTGATAGCTCGACCAGGGTAGCCCCAAGAGCTCGCACTGCCGCCGCTCGCTCAGCTCGGCGTGGCCCGGCTCGATCAGCCCGCGTTTAGCCGCCGTCGACTCGGGAAGCCGTTTTTTTAAGCCAGTCCAGCTCGACCTTCAGACGGCCGATCTGCTCGTAGAGGGCCGACGTCTCGGCCGAATCGTCGGACGAGCGGCGCAGCCGCCCGTCCTCGAACAGCTCGCCGGCACCCTCCAGCAGTTGCTTCTTCCACGCCGAGATCTGGTTCGGGTAGACCCCGTGACGGCTGGCGAGTTCCGCCAGCGTCGCGTCTCCCTTCGCCGCGTCCAACGCCACCTTCGCCTTGAACGACGCCGTAAACTTCCGCCGCTTCCTGCTCATCCTGAACCCTCCGGCTGCATACTAGCCGGTGGTCCAGGTTTTGGGGTCCACTTCAGTCCGGGGATCCGCCCAGCTCGGGATTTTCTCATTCAGAATGGCTAAGTTCCAGGGGGAAGACCAAGTCCGTCCGACATCACAAATGCGATCGGGTCGGCGCTAGGCGGAACCGAGATGAGCCCCCGTTCGACCAGATCGAGCATCTCCCCGACACGGTCGCAAACCGCCCTAGCGGCTCGCCGTTCCTAGGTGCGGAGCGAGCGGTTGATCTGTTGCCCTTGGTAGCGGAAGCGAATCCGATAGACCGAAGAGGCAGGATTTGCTAAAGGCTTGGCATGGCTTCTCCTCCGTGGCGCCGCGTAGGCGTTTCGTCCGGAGGACGCTATGACGATACGCCCGTGGCGGCGATCAACGCGAAGGCCATGCAAGTGCCCGAGTTGTTCCCGATGGGTTCCAGGAGGCGATTCGCGCCTCAGGCGAGAGTTGCCGTAAGTCGTTGCCACGTAACGGCAAGGAGAAGCACGCCCGGCTGGACTCGAACCAGCGACCTGCGGATTAGAAGTCCGCTGCTCTATCCAGCTGAGCTACGGGCGCAAATTGGCCATCGGCCTTATTTTCTAGTGGTTCTCGGTGATTGAGAAAGGACCCGGCACTAAACCTGGCACTTTCCGAACTACGTTTGCTCTGAGAGGCCGATTCTACCCGGCGGGTGAGCAAATGGCGAAGGGAAAGGGGCGGCGGAGCTGGAGCCGCAATCTCGGCTAATTCTACCGAGAGGGGCGCGGCTGATACGCCAAGCCCGACGGGAAGTTTGTGCCGCTGGAGTTTCCCAACGACGACCGGATGCGCGACACGGCTACGCCAGTGGCAGAGGTCCGCGCCGCGTATCTCCGGCCGCTCTCCGGCACACCCGCTCCGGATGCTCCGATCGCTCAGGGCGTAACGATCTTTCAGGTTTGCGAGGCGCATCTCGCAAAGGCCGAATCGGAAGGGGCAAAGTATACGCTCGTCGTACGGCAGAACACGTTGCTTGATTTCTGCGTCGGGCTGCCGTCTCAATTCATCCGCGGGCGCGGGACCAAGAAGGCCAAGCCGAAGCCGGCTGACTACGTCCACGACGGTTACGGGACGATGCCTGTCGGAAAGCTTCGGCCGATCCATATCGATCGGTGGCTGCAGGAGCATCCCAATTGTAACGGAAGCCGCCGCCCGCAAATCCAGGCCGTGAAGCGGGCGCTGCACTTTTTGGGGTTCTTGCTCAATCTTGGTGAACGCTTTGGTCTGGTTTGCGTAGAGTAGTCGCCACAGAACTTCTTCCCGAGACGCCAAGCACGGCGAGACTTTGTTGAGTCGATAGCCGTGCGTTTTGCCGATTCCTTACCGGAACC
>JBGSJY010000134.1:0-1620 GCA_041741515.1 Pirellulales bacterium
TCGGCAGTGCGGCGTTTCCTCGGAAGCCAAAACGGTACATACCGTTTTGCGCGTTCCCTAGGAGTTCCGCGCGATGCCAGCACTCATCCAGGCCACCCCCAAGTACCGACGCCACCGGGCCTCCGGCCAGGCGGTCGTTACCCTCAACGGCGTGGACCTCTACCTCGGTCCCTACAAGTCGGTCGCGAGTCTCCGCGAGTACGACCGCCTGGTCGCCGAATGGCTCATCCGGGGCCGTAAGCCGCCCAGCGAAGACGCCTCCCAGCTGCTGGTCGTCGAAGGGATCGCCGCTTACTGGCGGCATGCCAAAACCTACTACCGGGGGCGGGACGGCAAGCCGACCAGCGAACTCACGGCGATCAAATGCGCCCTGCGGCCCGTGCGGCGCCTCTACGGCGACCGTCCTGTCGATGAGTTCGGGCCGCTCGGCCTGAAGGCCGTCCGCGCGCAGTTCGCCGCCGCGGGACTCGCCAGGACGACGATCAACCAGCACGTCGGGAGGATCAAGCGGCTGTTCCGCTGGCTGGTCTCCGAAGAACTGGCGCCGGCCGCGGTCGCCCAATCCCTCGCCGCCGTCGATGGCCTCCGCGCCGGCAAGTGCGACGTCCGGGAGACCGACGCGGTTGAACCGGTCGCGGAGTCCGTCGTGGAAGCGACGCTCCCCCATCTGCCAGCACTGGTGGCTGACATGGTGCGTTTGCAGCTCTTGACGGCGATGCGTCCGGGCGAGCTCTGCCAGTTGCGGCCGTGCGACGTGGACCGATCGAGCGAGGTCTGGACGTATCGCCCCGCGACGCACAAAACCTCGCATCGCGGAAAAGAGCGGCTCGTCTTCATCGGTCCCCGCGGTCAGGTCGTGCTCGCCAAGTACCTGGACAGCGACCCTACCGCCTGCTGCTTCTCTCCCGCTCGGAGCGAGGCGGCTCGACGGGCCGAACGTCACGCGGGTCGTCGAACGCCCCTCTCCTGCGGCGATCGCCCCGGCACCAACCGCAAGGGGAACCCGCGTCGCACGCCGGGTGGGTGCTACACAACGACGTCCTACGCCCGCGCTATCGCTCGCGCCTGCGAGCTGGCCTGGCCAGCCCCGGTCGGACTCTCGGAGACCGAGCGAGCGGAATGGCGCCGCCGCTATCGCTGGAGCCCCCACCAACTGCGACACACGGCCGCGACCAACGTCCGCCGCGATTTCGGGCTGGAGTCGGCGCAGATCCTGCTTGGCCATAGCCGCGCCGACGTGACGCAGATCTACGCAGCGAGAGATGTCTCCAAGGCCCAGGAAGTCGTGCGGCAGATTGGCTGAAGATTTACGTTTGACACGATCCCCTTTTTCATAGGTGACACGACATGAAGAAAGCTCCGGCAAAGAAGTTAAAGGCTGACGTTCAGGGAATGGTTGAGATCGCCAAACGGGAAGTGCCAGCCCCGGGCGCAAAGGACTCCGAACGCGTGCAGGAATACTGGTCGAGCCAAATGGGGCTGCGATAGCCCACGACTTTCGGACAGCGGCGGGGTGGGACTCTACGCCGCTAGGACCGGGGCGTGTTCGGTTTCGAACTGATCGGGACTCTTGTAGCCCAACGACTGATGAAGCCGCTTGCGATTGTAGAACGACTCGAT
>JBGSJY010000135.1:0-12477 GCA_041741515.1 Pirellulales bacterium
GTGATCGTGAACCCGGGGGGGACCGGCAGGCCGATCGCGGTCATGTCAGCCAGGTTGGCGCCCTTGCCGCCGATGACGAGCTTCATCGACGTGTCGCCGTCGGTGCGGGTCTTGCCGAAGTAGTAGACCATCTTGCCGGCCTTGCCAGCGGAGGTTTTCGTGGGCTGCTTCTTCGCCATGACGGCTATTTCCTGTCGGCTGTGGGAGTGTGAGCCCGTTTTGGGGGCGAGCTAGTTGCGGGGCGGCGGTCGCCTGTCGAGCCGCGCGGGGTGGGCCCTTCAACCGGGGTGGCCCTGCGGCGGAGGGCCGCGCGCACCCTAACCGGGCCCGATTATCTCGGGAAAATAAGCCGGGAGCCTACCCACGCCCCCCAGGGGTCGTCAACCGGGGCCAGGGAATCGGGCCGTAGGAGAGTCTTGCCCTTCCGAGCGGCTAGGAGCCTGAGCCTCCGCGTTCGAAGTCGATCCGATAGGGACGTCTGGGAAGAGCTGTCCGCCGGCTTCACTCCCGTCGCTGACGACTCGACCCAACCGCCCCGGACCTTGCCCCTCCACGCCGCAAGCCTTTCAAAGGGTTCAGCGTTCCTACGATCCTCGCCGACAGGCGATCGACAAGGAACTGCGGAGCCAATGCGTTCAGTAGCCGCATACCGAACGAGTCCCAGCCGATGTAATAACGGGCCCTTGGATGCTTCGCGTTCAAAGCACGCAGCACGACGGCAGCGACCTTCTCGGGAGAAGTAGGAGAGTTAGCGCCCCAGTCGTTGAGCAAGCCGGCCCGCTCAAACATCTCGTCGTAGCCCTCACGGAGATCCGCTGGCACCAGTTCTCGACGACGCTGCAGGGCCTCGTGAGATTTTGCGAAGATGGGCGTCGAGACCTGGCCGGGCGCCACAAGGATAATGGGGATCTGCCACGGTCGGAGTTCAACCCGTAACGCGTCGGACAATGCTTCCAGCGCGAACTTACTCGCCGAGTAGGCGCCCACCATAGGCGCCGCCACGGAGCCGTTCAACGAAGAGATATTCACGATCCGACCACCGCCCCGGCGCAGCATCGGTAGGCACTGTTGAATCATCCGCAGCGGGGCGACCGTGTTGACATCGAGGAGGTCGTGGAACTCCTCCGGTGTTGTCAGCTCGACGGGCGAGGGCAACGCAACGCCTGCATTGTTGACGAGACCGTAAAGCCCGTTGGGCAGTTGCGAGCAGAGCTCTTCTACTAGCTCAGCGACCGAGGCATCCGACGTCACGTCCAGCAACACCGGGCGTAAATGGGCCATTCGCAAGTCGGTCAAGGCGTCAGCATCCCCGGCCCTACGCACACTGGCGAAGACGTGGAAGTCGTTCGTGGCCAAATAGATCGCGGTTGCTCGACCGATTCCCGAAGAGCAGCCGGTCACCAGCACCGCACGTCGAGGAAGACTCATCGAAGCTCTCGCAGGAAGAGATCGGAACCGTCGAAAACCTGTCCCACCGCGAAGCCCCCCCATCGTCGTTGGATACGGGAACGGCGGGTTGAAATCGTCGCGTTGGCGTGCGCGCGGTGGGAATTAGAAGGGGAGCCCCTGTGCGTCGCAGAGGAAGCCTACGTAACCCTTGGTCTTCGTAAACGCGTCGGCCACGTGCTTCACAAAGCCCGCGGAGAAGAGCTCGTCGTGATCCAGCGGCATACCCGCGATGTGGTCCTTTCGTTTCAGGTCTTCGACATAAGGATGGTCGGCGTCGTAGCCCCGCGGCGGGCGCTTGAGCGATTCGCCTTCCAGAGACCAAGTTGAGCGGAATCGCTTGTTGTCGCGGACTCGTTTCCAACGGTCGGGCACCTCGACGATCCGGTCGCGGATCGCCGTCAGCGCCGGACCGTCGGGATGCCAGACGCCCGCGCCGAGGAAGCACTCGTCCAGCGCAATATGCATGTAGTAGCCGGGGGCGTGAACGTCCTTGCCCGCTTCGTGGCGGAACTGGATGCCGACGTTAGTCTTGTAGGGCGTCTTGTCGCCCGCGAACCGCACGTCCCGGTGAATGCGGATCAGCGACCCGCCCACTTTCTTCGGCGCCGCGATAAAGTGCGGCGACACCTTCCGCAGCGGCTTCTCCATCGCCGCAATGAAGGCCAACGCCGGCTCACGCACCTCGGCCTCGTAGCGGGCCTTGTTAGCGTCGAACCACGGCTTGTTGTTGTGCCGGGATAGTTCTTCCAGAAAGTGCAACAAGCCAAGTGGGAAGCCGGCGAAAGCGGGCATGGAACGTATTGCTCTGGCGTGTTCGGTTCGTCGCTTCTCCTCAGTTCTACGCGACGACACGCCCGGGCCGCAATCAGGCTTCATGCTCTCACAGCGTCCAAGGCTCTCGCATCGTCGGCGTCAGCAGGGCGTTCACTTCGTCCGAGTCGGACCGCTCGGTCACCGGGTCCCAAGTGAAGGGCTTCTGAGTCAGCATCGAGAGGTTGTTGAGGTGGCAGGCCACCGCTGTGTGGTGCCCCGCGCCGACGGGCGCCGCGACCCTGCTCCCGGTGCGGACCGCGTCGAAAAACGTCCGCCGGTGGACTCCGTACGGATCGACCGCCGGCAGCTCGACCCCCTCCAGCAGCGACGCGGGCTCGGCCGACAGGGCGCACCCGTGCACCGCGACGAATAGCTTGCCCTCGGTCCCTTCGAGCGTCAGGCCGCGCGGGCCGCTGTTGTCGCCGATCATCCGCAGGCCGCCGGGGTACTTGTTCTCGAAGCGGAACGTGATGAACGCGTCATAGAAGTTTCCCTTGGGCGGCGTCCCAACGGCCTCAACGCGCGTCGGCCCCGTGTCGTCGAGACCGAGGATCATGTGCGCCAGGTCGATCACATGCGCGCCGCGGTCGGTGATCTCGCCGCCGCCGTAGGCGCGGTGGAACCGCCAGAAGAAGTGACATCGCTTTTCGTTGTAGGGGACGACCGGCGTGTGCCCCAGCCAGAAGTTGTAGTCGAGCCCCGCCGGCGGGTCCGTATCGGGCGGGGGCGAGGTGAAGTTTTCAACTTCCTGCAGATGCGGGTCGGTGTTTGGCAGGTGGATGCGGACCGTCTTCACTTCGCCCAGCCGCCCCTGGGCCACCAGCCGCTTGGCGACCGCGGCGCCGGGATTGGAACGCTCATGCGAGCCCGTCTGCAACACGACGCCGGCCTCCTGCACCGCGTTGACCAGCGCGCGTCCCTCACCGATCGAATTGGTGAGCGGCTTCTCGCAATAAACATGCTTACCGGCTTTCGCGGCGGCGATCGCCACCAGGGCGTGCCAGTGGTCGGGCGTCGCGACGAAGACTGCGTCGATGTCGTCACGACCGACGATGTCGCGGAAGTCGCCCCTGATGAACGCCTCAGGCGCCTTTGCCGCGGCCCCGTTCAAGTGGTTCGCATCAACATCGCACAACGCGGCGACACGCAGGTCGGGCTGCTGCGTGACCCACCCCAGGTGCCCGCCTCCCATGCCGCCGACACCGACAAAGGCGACGCCGAGGCGATCGCTCGCGGCGCCCGACCAAGCGGGGCCGGTGCAAGCGACGCCCGCGAGCGCCGTGGCGTGCTTCAGGAATTCGCGACGTGAAGTGTGCATAGGGCCGCCCTGTGAGAAGAAGAGAAGAGTCATTTAGCTCCCCGTCCCACTTAGCCCCCCCCGTCCCATTTAACCCCATGTGGTTGACGGGGGGCTAAGTGACGGGATCAGCTCTCGAGCGCTTCGAGCAAGGTCTGCCACTGGACCTTGTCGTTGTGCGAGTGCGTAAAGCCCACGCCGCGCTCGTAGTCAACGATCGCTTTCGGTCGGAAGGCGACGATGTACGTCCGCCGCCAGCGATCCGAGCCATTGCCGGGTGAGCCGTGCAGGATCCGCTCGTTGTGCACGCTAATCGAACCCCGTTTCACTGGCAATGAGACCACTTTATCGCCATCGGCAAGCTGCGCAGCGAGGGTGTGCCCGCCGTCCCGCTCGCCGTTGGTCGGCGCCTTGAAGACCGGGCGATGCGGACGCAGCTCGGCCTCGAGGTGCGAGCCCGGCACGACTTGCAGGCACCCGTTGTCGTCGTCGGCGTCGTCGAGCGCCAGCGAACAGGTCGCCGTGAGCGTGTTCATGCCGGGCGTCGCGGGCCAGTAGCCGAGGTCTTGGTGCCAAGCGAACTGCGCGCCCCCTTTGCGGGGCCGCTTGGCGAGGAACTGGTCGTAGTCGAGCGTCGCGTCGTCGCCCAGCAGTTGGCGTGAGACCGACGCCGCCCGGCGCTCATAGATGTTATCCACCAGCGACGACTCGTAGACCCGCGGCAGCACGGCGTTCACCAGCTCGAAATCCTCGAACGCCCGCGTGTAGGGGCCGCTCATATCGCAGAAGTCGCGACCCATGCCGGGGACTTCGGCGCGGATGAAGCGGTCGTAGATCGCTTCAATCGGCGCCAACTCTTCCTCCGACAGAAAGTCGTCGAGCACGACGTAACCCTCCTCGTGGAACGCTCGGACCTGTTCGGGAGTGAGGGGGTACTCGTCGCCGCGGACGGGGAGGGTCGCGCCGGAAGTGCTGGGTGCCGCCATGTGCTGTGCCGAAAAGGGAGAGGAGGGGGCCGGGAGTTGTCAGACCACTTTGTACGAATCTTGTCGCGGGAAAGTCTCCGCCCTTCGACGCAGAAACTGGTACTATCGGATCAGGTGCGACGCCGCCCCGCGCCGCCTTTCCCGTGCTGACGTCCCGATGCCGATCTACCGTGAGCCCATCGAAACGCTCCCCGATCAGTCGATCCGGCTGCTGCGCTGGAATGCGTCGCTCGCGGACGTGCGGGTCTGCATCAGCCCGCGACGATCGGTCCCGCTGGAGGGCAGCGGCGCCCGCTGGCACTCGCACCGAGAGGTCGAGCTCACCTATGTCCATTCGGGCGCGGGGGTGCGGTTCTGCGGCGACCACATCGGCGAAATCCATTCGCCCGAGCTGGTGCTCATCGGCGCCGACGTGCCGCACTATTGGAGCGGCCTCACCGAATCGAGCGGCGTCGCCTTGCAGTGGGACGTCGGCTCGGGCGGAGCGCTGGGCTCGCTTCGCGAGACCGCGCGGCTGGGCGCCCTTTGGGAAGCGTCGTGCCGCGGCCTGCTTTTCCCGAAGCGGGTCGCCGTCTCGGTCGGCGAGGTTCTGCGGGACCTCCCGCGCCGGTCGAACCTGCGGCGGCTCGCCGACCTGCTAGGCGTGCTCGACCAACTCGCCAGCGACGCCCATCTCGCCACGCGTCTCAGCAGCAAGCCCTTCGTCGTCGGCAGCCAAGCCGCCCACGCCGATACGGTGTCGCGGACGATCGACCTGTTGCTCGGCCATTTCCACGAATCACTCTCGCTCGACGACCTCTCGCAGGCGGTCGGCGTGTCGCGGGCGACGCTCTGCCGCGCGTTCCGCCGCTGTACGGGCCGCAGCGTCGTCGCATTCCTCAACGAGGTGCGGATCGACTACGCCAAACGTCGGCTGATCGAGTCGGACGAGTCGATTGCGTCGATCGCCTTCGCGGCGGGATTCTCCAACCTCTCGAACTTCAACCGCCGTTTCCGCAAAGTGATGGGGAAGAATCCACGGGCTTACCGCGGTGAGTGCGTCAGGCATCGGTAGGAGGCGTCTTCGACGCCGATTCCGCGCACCAAGCCATTGCGGAAGGGATAGCGGAATCGGCGTCGGAGACACCTCCTACAATCGGGCCCGTTCGTAGGCGGCCAACCACTTGTCGAAGCACGCTTTCCAGCTGTAGTTTTGCTCGACATGCCGCCGCGCGGCGGCGCCCATCGCTTCGCGTTGGTCGAGCGTTTCCGCTAGGGCTTCGGCGAAAGCGGCGGCGTCGTCCACCGGCGCCAAGCGGCCAAGGTCCGGCGGGACACGCTCCACCAGCGCGCCCGCTTCCACTCCGACAACCGCCAGGCCACAGGCCTGGGCTTCGACGACCGAGAGGCCGAACGTCTCGTGAGCGCCGGCGGTGACGTAGAGGTCCGCCGAGGCGAGCAGCGTCGCGAAACGCTCGGGATCGGACTCGTACGGCAGCACGACGACCCGGCTGTCTTCGATGGCTTCGAGCTCTTCCCGCTGCGGGCCTTCGCCGATAAGCACTAACTTCACCTTCCGATTCGGGTCGAGCTGACGGATCGCGTCAACCAGATGGAGCGGACGCTTCTCGACATCCAGCCGCCCGGCGAACACGAGCAGCTTCTCATCCTCCGCTATCCCAAGTTCGGCGCGCTTCTCGGCGCTGCGTTTGCTGGGATGGAATCGCTCGACATCGACCCCCAGCGGCGCCACGTCCACGTACCCCGTTACCCCGTACTCCAAGAGCCGGGTCGCTTGCGCGGGCGAAGCGGCGAGACGCACGTCGCAGCGCTGGAAGACTGAACCGACGTAGGCCTCCGCGCCAGACTCGGCGAGGTCGGCCAAGCGATCCTCAAGCCAATCGGTCAGGTCGGTCCAGTGGGGCATGTTGCGGATCGGCCCCGCGACGTAGGCGTCGGCGATATCGCTGTGGAAGTAGGCGCCGACGACGACCTTCCGGCCGGCGTCCTGCTGCTGCTGGCGATAGCGGAACGCCGGCCACGGCGAGACGTAAAAACTGCCCAGCTCAATCGCGTCGGGCGCCGAATCGTCGAGGGCTTGCTTGATCTTGTCGGGTCGCCAGAAAACGCGGTACGGCTTGCAGCCGGGCAGGTAGGGGCTGGCGATCTGGTGGGTGGTGTTGCGCCCCTCGGTAATTGTCTCGTCGGTCTCACCGGGGACGATCAGCACGTGCTCGTGATCGGTGTGCCGAATGAGGTAGTCGCGCTTCGCATCGATGTAGGTGCGGATGCCGCCGCTGGTTTCGGTGTAGGAGAGCGTGATGTCGCAGAACTTCATGATTCCGTCGCCTCGGAAGCTGAGGAGTCGAGTTCCAGTACTTCGCCAAAGGCGAGATCAAATCGTTGCGTAAATCCGCGCGACCGGATCACGGTGAGCACGCGGTCCCCCTCGCGCTCGACCGTGATGTCGAGCCCTTCCTGTGGCAGCCGAACGGAGAACGCCACTCCCTCGACGTCCTTCGGCAACAGGGGTCGCAGCACGCGACGGCCGGCGGCGTGGCGGAAGCCGACGAGCGTCTCAATCACGATCGTGTTCACCAGGCCGGTCCACCCGACGAACTCGCCCACCGGCTTGCCGCCGAGCGTGAAGTGCTTCCAGCGATTGCCGGCTTTGCGGCCTAGCTCCTCGATGTCGAAGCGGTCGGGGTCGTAGAACTCATAAAACCGCCGGCACTCGCCGAACGTGCGGTAGACGCCGTCGCAGAGCCGCAGCGCCAGCGAGGCGGTTTCTTCGAAGAAGCCGTGACGCTCGAGGCCTTGCAGCACGGCGTAAGCGGTGTTGACCCATACCGGGCCGCGCCACATGTCCTTGGCAAAGTCGGGGTCGCCCCGTGAGACACTAGGTAGCGGAATAAGCGTGCCGAACGCCTGCGGATCGACGGCGTGGTCGCGGAGCGCTGCGGCGACGTCGTCCGGCGGCACGCCGGCCCAGAGGGGAAGGAGTGAGGCGATCGTTTTCGAGCGGACAAACTCGCCGGTCGCTTCGTGCCGATCGTAGTACAGCTTGTCCTGGGGGTCCCACAGTCGCTCGTTCGTGGCTTCGCGGATGCATTGGGCCGTCTGGCGGCAGCGCGGAGCGTCTCCGCGGTCGAGCAGATCGCTCAACTCCGCTAGCGCCTCGGATTGCAGCACCATGTAGGTCGCGAAATCGGGCGACTCGAGCCGCGTGGTGTCGGCGAAGCGGCTCTCGTCGAGCGTCGAAAAGCGGGGCGAGTTATCGATGCCCGACTCATAGGGGTGGCGCCACGCGTACAGCCCGCTGTTAAGCCGCCGGTTGGCGTTCAGCCAGTCGTGGTAAACGGCGAGCGGTTCGTACATCGTACCCAGCCAGCCAAGGTCATCACGGATCTCCTGCGCCTGGGCAATCCGCTGCACGGCCCATGCCAAAAGGGGCGGCTGGGTGAAGGCGGATTCGCTGAAGTCCGCAACGACATGCTGCAAACGGTCGCCGTCGCGAAGGTCGACCACCGCTTGCAGAACGTCCCGCGCCACGGCCCGATCCCACGTCGCCCACACCTGAGAAATGAACGCGGAGTCCCACAGGTAGACCCCCGCGAATGACGGCGCCGGATGGGCGTATCGGAGGGGCGACAGCGTGTCGGGCATCTGCAGGTTCAGCAGCAGCGTCGCGTAGACGCCGGCAAACCCCTCCTCCCAAACGGCGGCGCGTTCGGCCGAAACGCCCGCGATGCTCAGGTTGGGGGCACGGAACCGAACGCCTTTTTTGTCCAGCAGTGTCCGCGCGAGCTCGATCGGCACCGCGTCGAGCCGCCGGTTGACCAGCCGCGACCAGAGAAGCAAGTTGAAGCCGTAAACGCCGACACGACGCAGCCGCGATGCGAACCGCGCCGCGTGGCGCGTCTGGTGGCGGAAGCTACGCAGCGCGTGGCGGATCACGGGTGTCGGCTCGCGGTGGGGGAGGTGGGGCGGTCTTCCGATGATCGCAAGCCGCGGGCCAGCGAGACACTCCCCCACAATCTCCAACAGGGGTGGCTCCTTAGCTGCCAGATGAGGCGCTGGTCATCCAACCCTTAGCGGCTTTGCGTGAGTCCTCCGAACACTGGCGTGGCCGGCTCGTCGCCGTTTCGCGGCGTCTGCGCGTCGCAGCGCGAGACTTCTGTCTCACGACGGCAAGAAAGAACAAAAGCGGCCCGGTTCACTTTGAACCGGGCCGCCTTGGGTGTTGACCAGCCCTATTTTGTCTTCCGAGGTTCGCCCTTACGGGAGGCGGCTTGCTCGTCAGAAGTAGGCGTCTCTGTCGTTACCTCGCCAGCGATCAGTTGCAACCGCAGCCGGCGGCCGGGTCCGTAGCGGCCTCGGGGCAAGCGGGGTTGGTGCACAGCACCTTGCACGGGATCTGCTCGCAGACGCAACGCGGCACGCACTTGGTCACCGTGTAGGGGACTTGGCGCGGCACGCACTTGTAGCAGCACACCGTACGCTGGGCACAGACCGGCACGCAGACCTTGTAGCAGCAGGTCTTGGTGCGGCACTCAGGAACCATCTTGCAGACCTGGTAGGTGCAGGTCTTGCACTCGGGGACCATCTTGCAGACCTTGTAGCAGCAGGTCTTCGTGCGGCACTCGGGGACCATCCGGCAAACCTTGTACTCACAAGTCTTGCACTCGGGAACCATCGTGCAGACCTTGTAGCAGCAGGTCTTCACAACGGGCTCGCAGACGTACTTCGTGCAGCAGACTTCACGAGTCTCGCAACGCGGGACCCAAACCTTCTTGCAGCAGGTCGTCGGGGCGGTCGTGCACTCGATCTTGCAGCACGTGCCCGGCTGGTAGCAGCAGCTGCACGTGCAGGGGTTGTAGACCCACTTGCCGGCCGAACGGACGGTGCGGTAGGTGGTCTTGCCCGGGATCGTGTACGACTGCGTCTCCCAGCTGCCCGTGTTGACCGACACCGTCTTGGTGTAGGGGACGGCCTTACGGACGTAGGTCGTGACGTCACGGCTCCGCGTCTCCCACACCGGCTTGTGGACGGTGTAGCTGCGGGTCTTGGTCTCGTAGGTCGGGACCATCACCGTGTAGTTGATATCCTTCGAGTGCGTCTCCCAAACCGGCTTGCAGACGGTGTAGGTACGGGTCTTGGTCTCGTACACCGGCTTCATGACGGTGTAGTTGATATCCCGCGTACGGGTCTCCCAAACCGGCTTGCAGACGGTGTAGCTGCGGGTCTTGGTCTCGTAGGTCGGGACCATGACCGTGTAGTTGACTTCTTTCTGACGGGTTTCCGTCACGTACTTCGTGTAGTTGACAACTTTCTCTTCCGCGACACGATCGTAAACGGTGCGGTAGCGAGTCTCCTCGACACGGTCCATCACGGTCGACCGCTTCGTGCGGTAGATCGTGTGGTAGTGCGGGGCCTCGCAAACGCCGCCGTCAACGGCAGTCGCTTCCGAGCCATAACGGGCCGCGCAGTTGCACGCCGCGTCCGCTTGCGAACCCGCAAACGCCGCGAGGGCAGCCAGCAACGGCAAGCCAAACAAACGTTTCATCTTGTTGGTCGCCTCCTTCAAAAGACAACGAGGGGTAGATGGGGGGACTGGTCAAAACGGAGGGAATCCGTCCGTAATAAGGTCGGGATCAGCCGCCCCTACCCCTTAGCTGATTTACGCAGATTCCGCATTCGGTGCTGGCGTCCCAGATTGCACGAATTTCCTCACCGAAGTCTTTTTGCCTGCACTACTTAGGTCGCTCAGCCGGCAGACCTCGCTGGATCGCTGCGGCCGCCTATGCCGAGAAGTCCGAATGCGCTAGGCGGGGCGCTGGCGAGTAAAATTCGGCCCGCCGGCGGGGTCGCTTCGCGTCGCGGCCGAAATTGCGTGGTCCCGCCGGGTCTCGTAGAGTGCAGCTTGGACGGCATTGCTGCCGTCTCGCCTTGCGACACTTCCCATGCGGGCCATGCCCCACCGCCCGCTGTTGATGCCCAACGAATCCGACCACGACCCCGACGACCCCGCGAAGGCTCTCCCGCCGAGAGTCGAAGAGGGCAAAACGCCGCCCAAGGCGGTCGTCAGTCGGTTGAGTCTTTATCTCCGCGAGCTGCACCGCATCGAACGGGCGGGCCAACCGACGGTCAGCTCCAGCCAGCTCGGCAAGCTGCTCGGCTTTACCGACGCCCAAGTCCGGAAGGACCTGGCGTACTTTGGGCAGTTCGGCCATCCGGGCGTGGGCTACCACTGCGCCGAACTAGCGGCGACCCTCCGGAAAATCCTCGGCACCGACCGCGAGTGGGGCGTGGCGATCGTCGGTGTGGGCAACCTGGGCCGCGCGCTGCTGGGCTACAAGGGGTTTCGCTCGCAGGGGTTCCGCGTCGCCGCGGCGTTCGACAGCGATCCCTCAAAAGTCGGCATGAGCTTCGGCGGCGTCGCCGTCGAGCCCACGACCGCCCTGGAAACCACGATCCGCGACCGCGGCGTTAGCCTCGGCCTGATCGCCACTTCGCCGGAGTCGGCCCAGGAGATTGCCGATCGAATGATCGCGGCCGGCGTGGTCGGAATCCTGAACTTTGCTCCGGTGACCTTGTCCTTACCGCAGGGCGTGAGCCTGGTAGGTGTCGATCTGGCGACGGAGCTCGAGCAGCTCAGCTTCGCGGTCGCCAACACCCAGGCCGCCGCGGCAAAAGAGGACCCGTTAACGGGCGGGCCCGACTGAGCTACACTGCTGCACGGGCCGATAAGGTCCTGCTGGGCGCCGCCAAACGCGCCGCCCGCCTAACCCCGTAGTGTAATGGTAACACCAGGGATTTTGATTCCCTTATTCCAGGTTCGAGTCCTGGCGGGGTTGTTTAGTTCTCGGCTGGCTCGGCTTGGCTTAGGCCAAGACCTTGCTGGCGCGGGTGCGGCCGGTGGCCGCGGCTGTCAGCTGTCAGCGGTCAGCTATCAGCTTTTCAGATACAAAAAGCTGACCGCTGACCGCTGACCGCTGAAAGCTGAATGCTCTCTTCGACTGAATCCCGCTTCGCCGTTGACGCCGTTTGCGAAGCGGCACTGGTGGCTCGCCGCGTGCAGGCCGAGCTGGTGACCCTTGCTTCGACGAAAGGCGCCCTCATCAAGGGGGACAAGTCCCCCGTCACGGTAGGCGATTTCGCGGCTCAGGCGATCGTGGCTCGCCGCTTAGCCGAATCGGGAACGAGCGTCCCACTGGTGGGAGAAGAGTCCGCCGCCGCCCTCCGCAGTGAGTCAGGCGCCGCGACGCTCGAGAAAGTGACGCACTTCGTCCGCACGGTCTTCCCGTCGGCGACATCTGCCGAGGTCTGCGACTGGATCGACGGCGGCGCCCGCGAGCCGGACGACGAGTACTGGACGCTCGACCCGATCGACGGCACCAAAGGCTTTTTGAGGGGCGACCAGTACGCCGTCGCCCTGGCGCTGGCGCAGGGGGGGCGGGTGATGATCGGCGCGCTGGGCTGCCCCGAACTCGAGAAGGCCCGTGAGCCCAGCCCCGGTGGCGTCGGCACGGTGATCTGCGCGGTGCGCGGCGGCGGCGCGTCTTGGCGTGATTTGGACGTCTCCGGTTGTTCGCCGCTGAGCGCCTGGCGCCGGCTGCAGGTATCTTCCGTCGCTGATCCGTCAGGCACACGGATGCTGCGGTCGGTTGAAAAGGGGCACACCAACCTCGGCGCCATCGACCATCTAGCCAGCGCCATGGGCGTCACCGCCGCGCCGGTCGGCATGGACAGCCAAGCCAAGTACGCCGTCCTCGCCGCCGGCGGCGGCGAGATGCTCGTGCGGCTGCTCTCGGAGGACCGCCCCCACTACCGCGAAATGGTCTGGGATCAGGCCGCCGGCTCGATCGTCATCGAAGAAGCGGGCGGACGCGTCACCGACCTCGACGGCAAGCCGCTCGACTTCTCGCAAGGCCGCACCCTCGCCGCCAACCG
>JBGSJY010000136.1:0-4010 GCA_041741515.1 Pirellulales bacterium
CGTTCAGCGCCCGCTGCCGCACGCGGGCGTAGAGCCACGCGACCGGCTTGTGGGGCAGCCGGGGCAAGCCGGCAAGCTCGACCAGGGCTTCTTGCACGCAGTCCTCAGCCGCGGCCGTCCAGTTAGCGGCGTACAGCGCTAGTGCCGGCCCATTTTCGGCGAGGAGCCGAGCGAGCACATCAGCCCGCTCCACCTTTGAAGGGGCGCGTTGCGGCACTCACGAGGCTCCGGGACGAGAACACGACGGGTCGGACGCTCTACTAAGAGACACCGGCCGGACGGATATGTCCCGGAAAAAAGACGGCAGCAGGCAGATGGCAGCGGGCAGGAATGGAAGTCGGCGAAGCCGACGGGAACTTACTGCCGTCTGACTGCTGCTGTCTGCCCGCTACTTCACCGCCACGAACGCCATCCGCAACTGATGCAGGATGTCATCGAGCGCGAGGGCTTCGTCCGACGTCAGGTTGCCGGCGGTCTTTTCTTGGAGGACCGCCAGGGTGTCGATCAGGTACTTTGCCTGGTTACGACGGAGCGTCGTCTCGCCGGTCACCGGGTGAGGGAACTGGCCGAGCGATAGCAACGCCTCGGTGGCGAGCGATGACATGAGCATGCCGATCGATGCGGGGGGCATCGGCGGGTCGTCGGGGTCGGGCGCCCCCTCAGCGTTAGTTGGGGGTGTTTGCGCTTCACTCCGGGAGCTTACGCTTCCCGGCTCGCTGGCGGGGTTGCTCTGTGCGGCGGCTTTCTTCTCCGCTTCGACTTGGGACTTCCAGTCCTCGTCGATGATGATTTTCTTTTCGTCGCTCATCGCTCTTACCTGCATGGCGGATTCGGCCTGATTTGCGGGTTCAGCCGACGTGCTGGGTCTCGTTGGTTTCGTGCGACTGCGGTCCTGCCGGCAGAGCCGCGCGTTCGTTGCGACGCTTGCGGTGGCTTACCGCGGCGCCGACGAACCCGGCGAACAGCGGCTGGGCCGCCGTCGGCTTGCTCTTGAACTCAGGGTGGTATTGTACGGCGAGGAACCAGGGATGGCCCGGCAACTCGATCGCCTCGACGAGTTTGCCGTCCGGGCTCGTGCCGCCGAAGTGCAGGCCGTTGGCCTCGTACTGCTGGCGGTAGACGTTGTTGAACTCGTAACGGTGGCGGTGCCGTTCGCTGACCTCGTTCTTGCCGTAGCAGGCCTCGGCCAGCGAGCCCTCGGCGAGCACCGCCGGCTGGGCGCCGAGCCGCATGGTGCCCCCCTTGTTGGTGACTTCGCGCTGCTCGTCGAGAAGGCAGATCACCGGGTGGGGCGTGTCCTTATCGAACTCGGTGCTATGGGCGTTCTCCAGGCCGATCACGCTGCGGCCGTACTCGACGACTGCGCACTGCATGCCCAGGCAGATGCCAAAGAACGGCACGCCGCGCTCGCGGGCCCAGCGAATCGCCTGGACCTTGCCATCGATGCCGCGCTCGCCGAAGCCGCCCGGCACGAGGAGGCCGTCGTAACCCGACAGCAGCCGCTCGGGCCCTTCGGCCTCGACGTCTTCGCTGCGGATACGGCCGATGCGGATCTGCGCCTTATGGTGGATGCCGGCGTGGTCGATCGCCTCGTAGATGCTCTTGTAGGCGTCGCGGTGCTCGGCGTACTTGCCCACTACGGCGATCGAGATCTCGTGGTCGGGCCGGCGCAGGCGGTTCAGCAGGTCGTGCCAGTCGTCGAGGTTCGGCTCGGGCGTATCGAGCCCGAAATGCTCGCAGATCTGCGTGTCGAGCCGATTCTCGACCAGCGACAGCGGCACCTCATAGATGCTGAAGTCCTTGTCCCGCTCTTCGATGACCGCATCGACGGGCACGTTGCAGAACAGGGCGATCTTCTCACGATCCTCGCGGCCGATTGGCTGCTCGCTGCGGCACACCAGGATGTCCGGCTGGATGCCGATCTGCCGCAGAAGGCCGACCGAGTGCTGGGTGGGCTTGGTTTTTAGCTCGCGGGCCGCCTTGAGATACGGCACCAGCGTCAGGTGCATGAACAGGCAGTTGCCCTTGCCAGAAGTGTGGGCGAACTGGCGGATCGCCTCCATGAAGGGCAGGCTTTCGATGTCGCCGACCGTGCCGCCGATCTCGGTGATGACGACATCGGGTTTGCGGCCGTCGGCGTCCTTGGTCTCGGCGAGGCGCGCGATGCACGCCTGGATCTCGCCGGTGACGTGCGGGATCACTTGCACGGTCTTACCGAGGAACTCGCCGCGGCGTTCCTTCTCGATCACCGACAGATAAATCTGCCCGGTGGTGTAGTTCGAGTCGCGCGTCAGCGGCCCGCTGGTGAAGCGCTCGTAATGGCCGAGGTCGAGGTCGGTCTCGGAGCCGTCGTCGAGGACATAGACCTCGCCGTGCTGATAAGGGGACATGGTCCCCGGATCGACGTTCAGATAGGGGTCGAGCTTCTGCATGCGGACCGACAGGCCCCGCTTCTCCAGCAGCATGCCGACCGACGCGGAGGTAAGCCCCTTGCCGAGCGAGCTGACGACGCCGCCGGTAACGAAAATGTGCTTGGCCATGCAGGGGGCACTCCATTCCTTGAGAAAGGGCAATCCGTAGGCGGGGCGGGAAAGCCCAAGTCTAGCAGCTAGCATCGCCGTTTCGGAGTCCCGGAAACGCGCAGAGTGCTGAACTGGAAAAAATACGCCCCGCGTCGCCGGCAAAAGCTACGCACGGCGTCACGCTGTAAGTTGCGGGGCTCCTACGCTCGACGATAGGCGGCGTTGACGTAAAATCCCGAGAGGGCGAAAGAAGCCCAATTGCGGCTGAGTCGAGTCAACCAGCGGGCGTGCCACGGGGCCTTTTGCGTCCCCGTTTTTAGTTCCCACGGCGCTACGAGCCGCGACTCGATCGGCTCCCATCCGACCGACTCGAGCATGTCGGCAAGCGAATGGACATTGAAGTAAGCGATATGCCCCCAGTGGTTCCGCTGGACGCGGTAGTTGCGGTGCCGGAACGTCGAGAAGCTTTCGATCAGGGGCTGGCGAATGATCAGGTGCTCTGACGCCGCGTGAACCGTTCGGAGTAGTTCCCAGGGGTTCTCAAGGTGCTCTAGCACGTCAATCAGCATCACCGCATCGTAGGGTCCCTCGCTAGCGTCGAAGAACTGACAGTGGAAGTGCAACTTGGGAAATTGTTTACGTCCTGCCTCGATCGCGACGGACGCGATGTCGTAGGCGTGCAGCTCGAGTTCCAGGTTTGGATTCCGCTCCTGCAGGAGCCGTCCTGCCTCATGGAGGACGCCGCCTACCCCCGCGCCGACATCCGCGATCTTTAGCTTCGGAGAATTTGTTCGATCGGCAATTGCCGCAAGCGAGGGCCAGATGTCCTGCGCCTTACCAGGCGCGTGCGACAGGTGCCAATCTTCGTGCTTGTCCGCGTAAGCGCCGCTCGAGTAGAGGTCTTCGGCTCGGGCAGTCGAGGATTGATTCATGGAGAGTGCCAACAGGCCGTTGGATGAAGGGTGGCGCCGGTCGGGAGCCTAACGATTAGACAGACGCGGCTGCCGCGCGAGGATCCAGCCGCGGCCTGGGTCCCGCTTGCGGTACTCGATGTCAAAGCCCGCTTCGCGTAAACGCGCCTCCAGCTCGGCGAAGTTCGCGCCGCGGTGCATGTCACTGTGATAGAGCAGCATCATGCGGTCCAATCGCGCGAGGGTTTCCAGAGGGGCGGCCAAGATCGCAAGAAGGAACCAGTCGGGCCCCGGGGGCCGGCTGAGCCGTGAGTATAGTTGGGCCCAGCGGCGGCGACGAAGGGCGCCCACCTCCTGCCTAACAGGATCCGAATCTGGATGAGCCGATTGTAGGGTCTACTCCCAACTTGCAGGGCCGCAGAAGGTCGAGGGCCTACCCAGGGCCAGCGCACACTAACTCGTTGCGAGATCAAGGACTTGCGAGAGGAAGTGGTTGTCCCAGCCGGCGATTTCGCGTTTGCCTTTGATGCTTTGCTTGGACGGATGGCGTTTGAGGAGGCTGATCGCCAGGCGGCGT
>JBGSJY010000137.1:0-4983 GCA_041741515.1 Pirellulales bacterium
GCCAGATGCCGCTCGACCAACGCGCGCTCGGCCGCCGTCGCGGCGCCCGCGGCGTAGTCGGCCAACAGCGGTTGGATATCGCTACAAGTCATCGTGGCCCCCACCAACCGAACGGAGCGCGGAGCGGAGGGTCTGCAAGGCGGTGCGGATGCGGGTCTTGATCGTGCCGAGGGGCTCACCGAGTTGCTGCGCGATCTCGGCGTGTGTCAGTCCTCCGAAGTAGGCCATTTCGAGCGGCGTCCGTTGCTTTTCATTGAGCCGCCCGACGGCGCAGCGGACCAGATCTTGATCTTCCCGCTCAGCGACCACAACGTCCGGCCGCTGGCTGCCGAGGCGATCGACGAGCGCCGGCGTCGACTCCGTCATCGCCGCTTCCGTCCGCTGGGCCCGCGTGGCGCCGGCCCGCAGCCGGTCGATCGAACGGCTCCGCGCCAGCACGAGAAGGTACGTACGTAACGGCCCGCGGGATGGGTCAAACCCCCGCGGGTCTTTCCAAAGCGACAAGAAAACGTCCGACACAACCGCTTCGGCGTCCGCGTCGCGCCGCAGAACCCGCATCGCCATGCCGTAAACGCGCGAGGCGTAGAGGTCGTAGAGCGTGGCGAAGGCGTCACGGTCTCCCTCAGCGATGGCGTCCATCAGCCGCCCGTCGCCGTCGGGCTCGGCTCCGTCGGGGCCGGGGTGGGGGTCCGGTGACCGGTTGGTGACGCTCGACGACATACACTCTGGGGACGGCGCTCTGGGACGGGCGCTCGGAGGCGAGCGATTGGTTAGATCGTTGGGGCGAAACGTTCCACGACGCCTTCGTCGCTGGTCGGGAAGCGCAGGACGGCGTCGGTCATCCAGCGCTGCCGGGGCTCATCCGCTTGCCGGCTGAGATAAAACCGATACGCCAGCAGCACGCCCGAACGATCGATCAACGTTACCAGCACGGTAGCGGCGTCGCCGGCCTCGATAGCGCGGCCGACGACATAGCCCTGGCTGTTGGTCAGCGGAAGATAAGCCTCCTCCTCCACCAACCGCTCGAAATGATCGACGGGGCCGGTCACGGCTCGGTTGCCCGGAGACGCGAAGCTGAACACCCGCTCGACGGCGTGAGGGTTGTCGCGCCAATGGCTCAGCGCGTCCATCTGCTGTTCGACGACGCCCTCGGGGCTCAGTTCAAGGTCCGCGGCAGTCGGCGCCGAGCCGCTCAAAGCGCTCGACCCACCCGGCGCGATCCCCTCGCTGCAACCGACGATCGTCAGAAGCGTGAAGCAGCCCGCGGCGAAGCGTGGCGAGCGGAGGAAGGGCATGCGCCAAAAGCCTCGCACGGGGTGGGGGCGACGACAACCGCGCTCGCCGACTGACCTCCACCGTAGTTCTCCCCGTCGGGGTGGTCAATCGACGGGCGGCGCCTCGGAAGCACTCGATTCCGCCTTCTCTGGACTTTTCTGCGAGTCCTTCAATCCGCCCCGTCGTGACGACCGTAACCCCCACACCCTCTCGAAGGCGTTTTTTTCTTCCCTGCAGCCGAGGTCCCGCCAATGTTTCACCGCCTGAAAGTTGTCGCCTGCGGGCTGATGCTCGCTCCCGCAATCGCCGCCGCCGAATCGATTTACGGCGTCACCGAAGAGCAGTTCCTTGTGAGCTGGGACTCGGCCATGCCCGGCAATCTGATGTCGGGGACGCCAATCACTGGGTTGCAGAACAACGAAACGATCCTCGGCATCGATTTCCGTCCGGCAACGGGCGAGCTATTCGCCGTAGGCAGTTCCAGCCGGCTTTACACGCTGAGCACCACGACGGGCGCCGCGACGATGGTCGGCGTCGGCCCGTTCTCTCCACCGATTAACGGCTCGAGCTTCGGCTTCGATTTCAATCCGACAATCGACCGCATCCGCTTCGTTTCGGACGTCAACAAGAATTATGTCTTGAACCCGAACAACGGCGCGGCCACCGAGGTGACCGATGTGTTCTTCCCAGCGGGCGACGCCAACGCTGGCGTCGATCCGAATGTCGCCCACTCCGCCTACACCAACAGCGTCTCCGGCGCGACGACGACGCAGCTCTACGGCGTCGACGCGGGCCTCGACCTGCTAGTAACCCAGGCCAACTCGGCCGGCACGCTCGGCACGGTGGGCCCCCTGGGAACGGACGTCACCAGCACGGGCGGCTTCGACATCTCGGGCGCAACGGGCGTCGCGTACATGGCGATCGAGGATTCGGCCACGTCACGCACCACGTTCTGGACCGTCGACTTGATGACCGGACTCGGCACGGCCGTCGGCGAAGTCGGCGGCGGCGCGATCATCACCGCGATCGCCGTCGCGCCCATTCCCGAGCCGACGGGCGCGCTGCTCACGCTTGCCGGGATCGCGGTGACGGGCGCTGTCATGCGGCGTCGCTGCTAGAACGGCGCGCGGCGCAGGCTCTCGTCCCAGTCCCATTCCTTAACGAGGTGAATCATGTTGTCACAACGATGCCTAGCGACCACTCTGCTCGCCGCCTCCCTCGCGTTTACGCCGGCGGTTGGACAAGTCACCACGATCCTCCAGCCCGATGAAGCGGCGAGCAAGGACGTGTTCACCTACGAGTTCGCGAACCCCGGCTTGTTCGGCGTCAGCACGCCTCCGAACACGACCAACCTCGACACCGAGACCCTCGCCGTCGAGAACCCGATGAGCCCGCTGGGGATCTTGCTAGCCAGTTCCAAGTCGGATGTCTCTACGTCGAGCGACCCGGACTCGGCCCACAGCTCGCGAACGTGGATCGGCTTCGATGTGAGCGGCGTCGCCGCCAGCGGCGCCGACGTGCTCAGCGCCACATTGAACCTGTACGTCATCGACGGCGAGGCCCTGGTGGGGAGCATCCTCGGGCAGCCGGCGTTTGGAAACCCCTCACCCGCCAGCCCGCTGCCCACGGGCGTTTACCTGCCGGACGGCACCTGGAACGAACAGACGATCACTTGGGACAACGAGCCCGGAGAGCAGATGCTGCTTTCGACGATCAACCTCACCGGCGTCGAGCAGTGGGCAACGTGGGACGTCACCGCGGCGGTGAAAGCCTGGGCCGACGGCGCGGTCAACAACGGTCTCTTCATCGAGCAAGAAGAGGTTGTCGCGTCCGCCACGGCGCTGACAAACGTCGCCGCTGCGCTCTACGCGTCCTCGGCGTTCGACAACGCCGCCGTACGGCCTTTCTTGTCGATCACGGTCGTCCCCGAACCGACGTCGCTCGCGCTGGCGGCGCTGCTGGCCATCGGCGGCGTCTGCCTCCGTCGCCGTTGACTACTTTGAACAGCGTAGCCAGAGGGGCGACGGGCCCGGTCAGCAAAGTGCTGCCCGGGCCATTTTTGTCGCGAGCAACAGCCGCAGGGAGACCACGCGGCTTGCTCTGCGGGAAAGGACATCACCACGACGAACACAACGAGCACGACGGCCAACTTAGCGGGGCTCTTTTTATTCCCGGAGGTTGGCCGTCGTGTCCTTCGTGCCCGTCGTGGTGAAAATCTCATTCATCAGCCGGCTCGTCCACCACCGGCTTCGCCGTCGTGTGGCTCACGAGGCGCAGCTCGACGGGCCTCGACGTTTCGTTCCAGACGCGGCGCTGATCCACGAAGAGCCATTTCTTCTCGCCGCGGGCCAGGCAGCGCACCTCGATCGATCCGCCGTCCCAGTCGGCCGGCGCCGCGAAGGTGACACGGAAGACCCGCTCGCCTTCGAGCGTCGATTGCGTCGAGCGCCGCAGCTTAAAGTACACGCCCGACCGCCCGCCGGTCGTGCCGCTGACGACGACGGCCTGCTTGGGCGGCAGTTCGCTGCGGGTGACGGTCGCCGACTCGGCCTTCGACGTCCCCGCCGTCAGCGTCGGCGTCAGACAGACGTCCGGCGCCAGCTTCGCGCCGATCGTTGCGGCGATCGACTTGTCGGTGGCGATGGTCTCTTTCACCTCGACGGGCTGAGCCAACTCGCTGGCCAGCTCGGTGCGCGGCGCGTAGTCGTGCACCTTGAGGCCCGCCGCTGCGCCGTCGATCTCGAGGACCATGTCATCGACCTTCCCGGCCTCGCCGTGGAAGAGCAGTAGCGACACCGGCGCCACCACTTCCACCAGCCGCATCTCGGGGTTGGCGGCGAGGAACTCGGGGGTCGTCACGTCGCGGCAACCGAGCCGTGCCGGCACGTCGAACGCCACCTCGGGCGTACGCGTGTCGAAACTCGAGACGCCCGGCAACTCGATCGCCAAGCCGGGGGACGCCGGCATCCCAACCGCCGACGCAAGCACAATTGCCAATGCGCGTTTCATCGTTCGCTCCATCCGTAACGAGAAGGCCCTGACGAGCAAGCCCTAACGAGAAGGGTTCCATCCGCCCCGTGCTACGCAGAAGCCGCGCGGACGGTTTCAAGAGCGACGGGCGATTTTCCGATAAGGTTCGGTTCCTGCGGGGACGCCGGGTTTTCGATGAGCGCGTCAAAGCTAGCGGCGACGGCGCCGCGGAAGCCCGCCAGCAGCGGCGTGAACTCGGCGGGCAGCGCGCTAAGGCGTACCCGCGTCATCACTTGGTTGAGCCGCATCACCAGCGTGTCGTCCTCGCGGTAATCGTCGAGGAAGCGGACCTCGACATAGCGGTCGATGAAGTGCGCGAGGCTGCCGACGTCGCGGCCACTCATCCGCTCGATCGAGGCGGCGACCCACGCACCATCGACCCGGGTCATCAGCTCGTAGTACCAGTCCAACAGGCCCGGCTGACGACGCGCGAGTTCGTCGTCGAGCAGCAGTTCGACAAGGATATGCCCGAGAAACCAGGGCCGCATGCTGGTCGATTCGCCCAGCGCCTCGCGCAGCGTCTTCGCAAAATGCAGCGAT
The DNA here is from genome assembly GCA_041741515.1 of Pirellulales bacterium. Lineage (GTDB taxonomy): Bacteria > Planctomycetota > Planctomycetia > Pirellulales > Lacipirellulaceae > Botrimarina. The sequence goes on from JBGSJY010000137.1 coordinate 4,846, forward strand.
AGCTCGCCGAACGCGGGCGATTCGTGGAACCAGCCGTCGTCGGCGTGGTGCCGGCAGACGCCCCGCGCTAGGGCCGCCAGCCGCGGATCGCTCGACGGCAAGTGGGGCAGCGCGACGCGCGAGCGGCACTTCGTCCGC
>JBGSJY010000138.1:0-3295 GCA_041741515.1 Pirellulales bacterium
CGCCCAGCGCCGCCAGGAGCGGGACGCGGGTGACGCAGCGCACCAGCCGCGTCCAGCCCGCCGCGATCAGCGCCCACGAGAGGAGGCGGCCGGCCCAGGCGGTCGCCCCGAGCGACAGCCATTGGGTGACCCAGCCGAAGAGCCAGACCACCGTAAAGTGGGCGTCGGGCGAGTCGAGGAAAAGGTCGCCGGGACAGTACGTCGGGTCCCAGTAGTGCCGCAGCCGGCAGAGGTAATGGGGCTCGTTGACCCCCGGCGCGGGGTCGCCGCCGGCCACGAACAGGACCAGAAAAACCAGCGCCCCGTCGAACCAAAACGGCGCCGGCGGCGTTTTGGTAGCAGGCGGCGCCAGCGTACGGCGATCGGCAACGTCGCGGCTCGGCACAGGCGGTCTGCGTGCTAGGGTTCTGGTAGACGGAAATGTCGCAGCCCCCCCCATTTTTTTGGGCGGGGCGAGCCGGGAGCATCGGCCGACCGGAGGGAGGTGGGTACCCGCGTCACACCGGTCGCTGACGCTCCCGGCTCGCCTCACCAACGTCGTCGTCCGACCGTATCGAAACCCGCCCGACAACGCCAGCACGCCGTGTTGCTAGCAAATGCCCGCTCCGAGGTTTGCTCACAGCGCGGTTGTCAAAAGCCCGATCTATCTCTAAACGACGGTTGAACCATTTGCTGCCGGCAATCGGTCCCCTCCACGACTCTCTCCCTCCCGAGTCACGACCCCTAGGTCACAATCATGTTCCAGCCAGCGAACCCGAACATCGACGATCTCAGCAACGAGCCGATCGACCGACTCGATGAATTGCTGTCGCTGTTCTTTGACGACTGCCTTGATGAGTCGCAGGCGGCCGAGCTCAACCGGACGCTGCTTGCCGACCCCGCGGCGCGGACGCGCTCGTTCGAGGCGGCCCAGCTCCACGCCGACCTGTACGCGTACTTCCGCGAGGACAATCCAGCGAAGGCTGGCGGCGCGATCGCCCCGGCGTTGCCGCTTCCGATCCCGGGGTCGGGCTTTACGCTCTTCAAGTAGTCGAGCGGTGGTATGACCAATGAGAGGAGCTATCGCTCTGCCGGCATTGGTCATTGGGGCTTGGTCATTGGTCATTAACACGTCAGAGCGCTGCAATGCGTTCAAACGCCGGCTTTAGCTGCCCGTAGAGGTCGCGGTAGATATCGACGCGGGCGTCGTATTCTTTGCGGGCCTTCGCGTTGGGCTTGGTCTCGCTTGCCGTGCGGACGGTGGCGTCGCAGGCTTCGGTAATGCTCTGATACTCGCCGCAGCCGGTCGCCGCCAGCAGCGCGACGCCGTAGCCCGGGCCCTCATCGGCCTGCATGGCGTGGACCTTGGCGCCGAGGATGTCGGCTTGGAGTTGGCGCCAGAACGGGCTCTTCGCGCCGCCGCCGGTGGTGCGGATCTCGTTCACCGGGACCTTTAGATCACGCATCAGGTCGAGACAGTCGCGCAGTGAGTAGGTGACGCCTTCAAGCACGGCCCGCACCATGGCACCGCGTTTGTGCGACAACGTCAGGCCCACGAACGCGCCGCGGGCGTTGGGGTCGGCGTGCGGGGTGCGTTCGCCGGCGAGATACGGCAGGAAATACAGCCCCTCGGCGCCGGCGGCGTGCTCGGCCGCTTCGGCGACGAGCTTCTCGAAGATGTCCTGCTTGGCCTTCTTCGCCAGCTCCTTGTCAGTCTGGCAGAGCGCCTCGGCGAACCAGCCGAACGAGCCTGCCGCGGCGAGCGTGACGCCCATCTGGTGCCACTTCCCACGCACGGCGTGGCAGAACGTGTGCAGCCGCCCGGCCGGGTCGAACTCGGGCTGGTCGCTGTAAGCGAATACGACGCCGCTGGTGCCAAGCGACGTGTTCACAAGGCCCTTGCGGACGATGCCGTTGCCAATCGCCCCCGCCGCGCAGTCGCCGGCGCCGCCAACCACCACGCAATCCGTCGAGAGGCCCAGCAGGTCCGCCACTGTGGGCGTCAGCTTGCCCGTTACGTCCTCGGACTCGACGACGCTCGGCAGGATCGCTGGGTCGAGCTCTAGCTTGTCGAGCAGCGGCTTCGACCATTGCCGCTTCACCACGTCCAGCAGCAGCGTGCCGCTGGCGTCGCTGACCTCGGTCACGAGCTCGCCGGTGAGCCGTCGGCGGACGTCGTCCTTGGGCAGCAGCACGTGGGCGAGCTTGGCGAAGTGGCGCGGCTCGTGGTTCCGGAGCCAGAGGATCTTTGGCGCCTGGAAGCCGGTCAGGGCGGGGTTCGCCACCATTTTCACTAGCTTCTTGCGGCCGCCTGCCCGCTGGGTGATCTCTTCGCACTCGGCGGCGGTGCGCTGGTCGTTCCATAGCAGGGCAGGGCGGATTACCTTTCCCGACTTGTCCAGGAAGACCGACCCGTGCATCTGCCCCGAGAGGCCGATTCCGCGGACCTCGTTCTTCTTCAGCTTGGCCTTCTTGACGACGGCCCGGACGGTCTCGACCACGGCATCCCACCAGTGCTGCGGGTCTTGCTCGCTCCACAGCGGCCGCGGATGCTCGCAGGGATACGATGCACTGGCGCCGGCGAGCACACGGCCCGCCGCATCGATCGCGATCGTCTTCGTTCCCGAGGTGCCGATGTCGATGCCCAAAAAGACGCTTTTAGAAGCGGCGCTCATGCGGAGTCTGCTCGTAGGCCTGTTGGTCGTCGTGACGGCGGGTTGCCCCGCTACGCAGGAGAAGGAGTCGGGGGAAAAGGACGATGCCTCGCTGCCGCGGGCGAGTGTAACGCTCCGGGTCGCCGTCGTCAGCGATGAATCGCTCGCCAGCGCCATCAACCGCCTGCGGGGCGAATGGCGCGACCAGACCGACGGCGAGATCGAGACCGTTGACGTAGCAGCCGACGCCGACCCCGTCGCCGCCGCGAGAAACGCCGACCTCATCGTCTTCCCGAGTAGGGCGATCGGTGAGCTGGTCGAGGCCGGGGCCCTGCTGCCGGTGCGGCCGAGCGTCCTCAAGTCGCCGCGGCTACGGTTCGAGGACTTTCTGCCGCTGGTCCGCGACCACGAGGTGGTCTACGCCCAGCAGGTGATGGCCCTGCCGATCGGCTGCCCGTCGCCGCTATTGCTCTCCGCCGGCGAAGGCGAGCCGAGCCACGTGGCGTTGCCAGAGGGCGACATCGAACTGGCGTTGGCGTACCTAGCCTGGGCGGCGCCCTACGCCGAGCACCGCAGCCGCGTCTCAACGCTGCTCGACAGTGACACCCTGCGGTCCCGGCTCGCCGAGCCGTCGTTTGTGCGGGCGCTGGAGACTCTTGCCG
>JBGSJY010000139.1:0-20452 GCA_041741515.1 Pirellulales bacterium
GAATTACAGGCGTCCTTGTAAGGGCCATGCGTCCACCTCCGTGCTAGGAATGCTGCCGCCGCCCCGATCCCCACGGGACGCTTCACTCCCAACTCTACGAAGCGATAATCAACTTCGATCGATTAGATGCGATTGCCCTGCCAGATCACCCTTGGATTGTGCTACTGCACTTTCGCAGGTGATCTGCCCCAGCAATATTTTTGCCAGATACCCCGGCCAGCCATCGTGAGGCTTTGCGTGTAAACGCGATTGCAGCAAATCGACCGCTTCCCCTATGGGCATTACGTCTGGCTCGAAAGCCGCCGCAAAGTAAAGATGTAACGGAATGGTGATGCCGCCGCCCATGTCGGCGTAGTCAACGTCTATCCCTTGCTTCCACTCAGCGACTGCTGCCGACTTGTCGCCTGCACACCACTTAGCGGTGCCTGCGAGCTTGAAAGCTACATCGACGGTTGAGGGGCGGATTGCTGTAAAGTGACGGAATAGCTCGTATGCACCTTCCCAATTCCGCATCCATAAAAGGCACGCTGCGAGGTTGATGGCTACACGTGCACTTTTTTCGTCTCTGGCGTACGCATTGCTTGCCATCCGTATTGCATCTCCGCAACGATCCTGCCGCATTAATTCCCAAATGTCCATTCGCATTTCCTATCGTGTGATGTGCCCCTGACCAATTATGCCTTGTTCGTTATAAAACCATAGTGATGTTTCGACGGGTGGCACTGTCGAAAAGAGCAGAGAATCGTGTGCCACTGGCTAGGCCAGTGCGAAGTGGTGGTTAGGTCTCCCTTGATTAACACTGGCATAGCCAGTGGCACGCAATTGAAGTTCCTTCAGTCCGTGGGATGGGCCGACGACAGGAGGCCCATCGCGATCAAGTCTCCAGTGTAGGACAAGTTTCTCTCGCAACCGTGATGGGCCTTCGGCGCCATCCTACAATTCAGCCGGGCGCCATGCTCACACCCGATTAGGGGATGAGCACGGGAAGTGGAAAAAACGGTCCATCCTGGTTCACATGCCCATCCGCTTCGCGTGTGGGCATGGCATCCGGCGGCGGTCCCAATGGTGCTGGCGGGTTTAACCAAAACAATGGTAGCAATTGATGGACGCGAAAGAACTTCGAGAACGCAGCAGGGAACAGGCGCAGTCTCTTGGTTACCCTTTCAATCCCAACCTGCCTCTTCTCGACCCGGCTGTCGTTACTCGCAGCAGCGACGAGGTGCTGGACCGAATTCTGATTCTCAATGCGTGCATTGCGTGTGCCTATGGTTATCCAAAACCGAAAGCGTTGGATTGGCTGAAGCAAGAGCATCTCAGCGATTGTCTCACCGACCCCGAGGCCGAGTTCCTAGTCGGCAAGGCCGAAGCGAAACGCACTGCTTTCCAATGGCGAGTCGAAGCCCTTTGGGCGCTGGCGTGGGCTGCCGGTTACTTTGACAGTCTCGATTTCGGCCAGTCTTGTTCGGACGCTTTGGTTAAGATGCTTCCCAACCTCAACACCCAGGCATCAAGCGAAGCATTTCGTGAGAGGTCCAAGCTTCGGTCGGCGGAGGAAGTGCTGCCGATGGTCGATCTGGCCTATTGCCTGCACTGGGCTGTTCGTGAAGAAGGATTGCGGAGACAAGTGTACAAACCGGGGAAGGTCCAAAGTCAGGTCATCGCAGAAAGGAGGCTCGGGCTTGAGTGGCTGATCTGTGACGAATCTTGGGAAGACGTGCCGCTTGATACCTGACGCCGGGTGAACCTATGAGTGAAGGCCGAGCCGCGTAGGCGGTACTTCGGATTGGTGGTAAACGAGGGTGATGACCCTCCCCGTTTCCCCCGAAGAAGTCCGTGGGATGGGCCGACGACAGAAGCCCCATCGCGATCAAGTCTCCAGTGTAGGACAAGTTTCTCTCGCAACCGTGATGGGCCTTCGGCGCCATCCTACGACACATGCCGCCGACGCGTCTCCGACTCGAAGGAAAACGCGATAGGCGAGCGCTGGGGGCGGGGCTTCTTGTCGCCTGCGGCGACCCAGGTTCGAGAACCTGGGCTACCCGCTCGCCGCCGGCGTCGCGACCGGGGCTCAGTCCGTGGGCCGTGGGGGTCCGTGGGCCGTGGAGCCTGCTTTTTGGCGGCAAACTTTGGGCAGGGACCGGTTGGGGATGGTCGGGGATGGGGGGATGGGGGAAGCTTAAGGGCTTCGCTCACTCGCTACGCCACCGACTGCCCGCCGATGCCTACCAGCACTACGACCGACGACGCCTTGTGGCGGACGGACCTTTGGAAGAAGGAATGGCCTTTCGCTTCGCACTGGCTCAACCTGGCCGACGGTCAGCTGCACTATGTCGATGAGGGGCCGCGCGACGCGCCGGTGCTGCTGTTTGTCCATGGCAACCCGACCTGGTCGTTCCACTGGCGGCGTCTGATTGAGTCGTTGCGCGCGTCGCACCGCTGCGTGGCGATCGACCACCTGGGGTGTGGGCTGAGCGACAAGCCGCAACGGGGATTCCGCCTCGCCGACCGCATCGGGCATCTCGGCCAGCTCATTGACGGGTTGGATCTGCACAAGGTGACCCTCGTCGCGCAGGACTGGGGCGGGGCCATCGGCCTGGGGGCGATGCTCGACCGCCAAGAGCGCCTCGATCGCATCCTCCTCTACAACACGGGCGCGTGGCCGCCGACCTCGATCCCGGCGCGGATTGCGGTCTGCAAGACGCCGCTGCTGGGGAAGCTCGCGCTGCAGGGGGGCAACCTGTTCTCGCTCGCGGCGCTACGGATGACCATGGCGCGGCGGCGGCTCGACCCGGTAGCGGCCGCCGGGTATCTCGCGCCTTACAACAACTGGGCCAACCGCCGCGCGGTGTATGAGTTCGTCGCCGATATCCCACGCGGCCCCAGCCACCCGACGTGGCGGACGCTGAAGTCGATCGACGAGCGGTTGCCACAATTCGCCCGGCTGCCGATCCGGCTGGTGTGGGGGATGCGTGACTGGTGTTTCACGCCGGCGTGCCTCGATCGGTTCCAGGGGTACTGGCCGGAGGCGGAGGCGTTTCGGCTCGAGGACGTGGGGCATTGGGTGCCCGAGGATGCGCCTGAGGAGGCTCTGCGGTTGTTGGCTGAGTTTGTTGGTGGCGCGGAGCCTTTCGGCGGGGCGGCCGCGGGCGGGGACGCCGCGGCTCACTCGACGCGCGCTGTACAAGGAGGGGTTTAGCCGATGGGCGAGAGCCGAGAGCCGACAGCGGTGTATGCGATCCGTCTGAAGAAGAGCGAGTTCACGTTCTGTGCTGCGCACTTCATCACCTACGCGGGCGACGTCTGCGAGCCGCTGCACGGGCATAACTACCGCGTTGCTGTCGAGGCGGAGGGTCCGCTCGACGAGAACTCTTACGTGCTCGACTTCATCGCGACGCGCGATTCACTCACGGCGATCGCGCGTGAGCTCGACCACCGAATGCTGCTGCCGACGGGCCATCCGCTGATCCGCGTCGAAGAAGCGATCGGGCCGCTGGGTGGAGCCGAGGTCGTCGTCACGTTCCGCGATCGCCGCTGGGTCTTCCCGCGGGCGGAGTGCGTCCTGTTGCCGGTGGCGAACACCACAGCCGAACTGCTGGCCCGCTGGATCGGCGAACGGCTCCTGGCGGCCCTGGCCGAGCGGGGCGAGCCGGCGCCGACACGGCTGGTCGTCGAGGTGGACGAGTGCGACGGGCAGATTGGGGTCTGCCGGCTGAGCGGGGGTAGTTACCGCTTGGGAGACTCCCCCAAGTGAGCGGCATGCAGTTGCTGCGGGACGGGTCTCCCGATCCCGATGACGAGTGCCATGCCGACGTGCGATTCAAGCCCGCTGATCCGAGAGGCAACCGCCATGATGCGGCGTCAATACGGGCGCGGTGGTGAGGCGGCGTCCCTGATCGAGAGCAGCGTGCGTAGATGGACGAGGGCCGATGGTGGAAGAACTAGGAAGCCGGATCGCCGTCGTCGGAGCGCCCGGCGCTGGAAAGAGCACCCTTGCGCGGCGGCTGGCGGATCGGCTCGACGCGTACCGTATCGAGCTCGACGCGCTGCACTTTCTGCCGGGCTGGGAGCTGCGGCCCGAGGAGGCCGTCCGCGCCGATGTCGGCCAAGCGGTGGCGGCGGACCGGTGGGTCGCTTGCGGCAACTGGCGTGGCGTGCGCGACCTGGTGTGGGGCCGGGCGACGGGGGTTGTGTGGCTCGACTATTCGCTCGCCGTTTGCTTCGAGCGGCTGCTGAAGCGGACGGTGGGGCGCTGCTGGAGTGGTGAGGAGTTTCACAACGGCAATCGCGAACACTTCACAACGCAATTTTTCTCGAAAGACTCGCTGCTGCTCTACCTGCTGCGTGAGCACGGCCGGCGGCGCGAAGACCTCGGGGCCGCGATCGGTGATCCGATGTGGGGCGGCCTGACGGTTCAACGAGTTAAAAAACCGCGAGAGCTGGAGTTACTGCTCAGCGAGTAGTAGGTAAATCTTCACTCACCGATGATCTTGACGAGCACCCGCTTTTTACGGCGGCCGTCGAACTCGCCGTAGAAGATCTGCTCCCAGGGGCCGAAGTCGAGGCGGCCGGCGGTGATCGCGACCACGACCTCACGGCCCATGATCTGACGCTTGTGGTGGGCGTCGGCGTTGTCCTCGCCGGTGCGGTTGTGGTGGTACCGCTGCGGCGAGGGGTCGAAGGGCGCCAGCTCCTCGAGCCACTTCTTGTAGTCGCGGTGCAGACCGGGCTCGTCGTCGTTGATGAAGACCGAGGCCGTGATGTGCATCGCGTTGCAGAGCACAAGGCCTTCGCTGACGCCGCTCTCGCGGACGCACTCCTCGACGTCGCCGGTGATGTTCTGGAACGCCATGCGCTCCGGCAGGTTGAACCAGAGCTCTTTGCGGTAGGACTTCACTCGGGGCCTCGTTCGTAGGGCCGCGGACGCCAACGGCTGACCGCAGGCGACGGAGTCGTTCGCCGCTGTCCGCCTAGAGCGCGCCCACCGGGTTGTTCAATAGGCTTCCCAGAGTATCCCCTACGGAAAAAGCCTCGTCCAGAATGGCGGGCGAGTCGATCGTGTTAAGCGAGGGCCACTCCTCAGACGTGGGTTGGTTGTCCACGGCCGACGCGATTGCGGCCGACAGCGTTAGCAGCGCCAGTTTCTTTTGAGAGTCTGCCAACTCGAGTTGATTAGAGGCCTTCGCGAACGAGGTCGGAGCTGTCGGATCTGCGGCTGTTGACCAGAAGAAGTCGAACACCGCGGACACGGCCGCGTTTTCGCTCTCCGTTTTACTCTCGTTGGCGACCGGGGCGGCCGGCGAGACGGCCTGAGACGCCGCGGAGGCGAAGGGCATATTGATCGCTATCGCCGGAGCGGTGAACGCGATGGGCGAGGGTTGGACGGCACGGAGTTGCTGCAAGCTGCTGTAGGACTTGCCTACGTTATCGAGCCAGGCGGTCAGGTCGTCGGCGCGGATGAATCCGTCGTGGTTGGCGTCGGCGCCGCTGCCCGGTGTTACGTTGGGGGTTGAGAGGGCGTCACGCCAAACGGTGTAGTCGGCCGCATCGACGACGCCATCGAGGTTGAAGTCCGCTTCGATGCCGGTCCCCACCATTCCGTACTGCTGACGCCAGGTCGCGGCGTCGTCTGGGTTGACATAACCGTCGCCGTTGGCGTCACCGGGACGCCCGGGGACCGGCTGCTCTTGTGTCGATTCCCATAACGCGAAGTCGGCCCGATCGACAACGCCGTCGAGGTTGAAGTCACCGGGCGCCGGCTGGGCGTTAAAGACCGCCTTTTGCTCGAGTGAACTCGCAATCCACTGAGCATGTTCAGCGGGGCTCCAGGCTTTGTCCTTATCGACGACCAGCAGCATCGGGTCGATCCCCGTAACGACGTCGCCGTCGCGTCCCGCCCAACGGAACGTGTCGAGTTGAAGGCCTGTCAGAGCCGGCGCTGCAAACGTTACTGGCAGATGCCCGTCGGTGCGGAACGTGAAGTTCATGCCGCTAGCGTTCGCTGAGACCAGGGTCTCAAAAATGTCGCCTCGCAGCAGTTTCGTGTCGTAGTCCTGCTTCGAAGTCCGCACCCCGGCCTTGTAGACCTCGACCGACAGACGCGTGCCGGCGACGCCGTACTGGAAGACGGACCAGACAACCGCATCGCCACCGGGACCGGTTAGACTAGCGATCGGGGTTGAGAAGCTCGCCGGCTGCGGCGCGTTCGCGGGCCAACGCGCTACGAACCCCGTCGTCCAGTTGTCGGTGAGCCCACCTAACGACGTGGTTTCTACCTCGTCGGGCCCCGAAGATTGCGGGGCAATTGGGTAGGTTGGAGCAGCGGATTCGCCGAAGTAAGGGAATGCGACCAGGAACCTAGCGCCGGGATTCCGATAGATCGTCTTCAGCGAAACAGAGTAGCGGCCTTGGATGTTGCTGTTGATGTCGAGGGAGATTCCAGTCGGAACCCACTGCGTGTTGTCGTTAATTTGGTAAGAACGATAGACAGCGGTGGCGTATTGTCCCGCGGCGACATTCGCAACCGAGTGGACGCCGCCGAGGCGCAACTCTTGCGACGCTAGGTTCGCCACCCAGGCATCGGAGACGTGTGGAAGCAACGCGGTGGTGATCGCCCCGGTAGGTTGAAGCCACCATGTACCGTTGTTGGCGTCTTGGTTACCCATCGTGAACTCGTACACCGGCGCGCTCGACAAGAAAGTGGGCGCAGGCGCTTGAATTGACAGCGGGGCCAGGGTGTCTGCATAACGCCAAGCGCTTTCTTGATAGACGACCCGTCTGGCCGAATTGCCGGGGCCTGGCGCACCGCGCATGCTGAGTGTCGTATCAATTAAGTTGATTCCTCCGGGTGAGATCGTCAGCGGGTGCAGGACCTCCACGCTGGGAAGAGAAGCGACCCAAAAGCGTCCGTTAACGGGGCTGAGAAGACGGTTGCCGTAGAGCCATACGTAGCTCGGAGAAGTGGATGGCAACGTGAGGCGCGCCCAATGTTCTGAGTCCGGAGAGTAGTAGTAAAAATCGTCATCGACTGCGGCGGCGGCGTATCCGACGCCCTGCAGCCATTGCAGGTGCAGCACGGCCGCGCCGCCGTAAACTCCCCCTGGGGCGATTGTGTCCGGCTTATAGACCTCGGAGGTGACGTTGAGCCTGTCGGTGACGGTCGTCATCGGCCCAAACGAAAGTATGTTGTCCGGCGTCTCGTCACCGCCGGCTAGGTGCGCCCCCAGTACGGGCGACGGCGCGGCGGCCACCGGCTGCGACGCTCCCTGTTCGCTGCCGACAGTGGGGCTGTAGCCGCCGTAGGCGAAGACGGTCTCGACCGGCGCCGTCTGATAGTTATTCAGGTCGAATTGGTGGAAGAGCGTTTGGCTGCGGTACGAGACATCGCCCCAGTGGGAGATCATGCCGCCAAGCGTCACGGCCGCGGTGTGGGCGTGGAGCCCGCCGGAATCCTGGGTCAGCCATTGGCTGAAAACCAGCCGATTGGGGCTGAGCGTCCAATGCGACTCGCCGGGCGCGCGGTCGGCGCGGAACAGACCCACCTGGCCTCCTTTGGGAAGACCCGGTTTGTAAATGTAGTCGGTCCAAGGGAACCAAACCGAGCTTGCATCGGAGAGACCATTGACAGGGAACGGGTTCTCAAAGCACCAGGTGTTGAGGCGGTCGAGCCCGCGGGCGGCTTCTAAAATTGGCACACCGAATTGACCATCGGCCATCGGGACGCGCTGGAAGGTGGCGCCGTAGTCTTGGGTCGCGAGGAAATCGATGCCGACAATCTGGTAGGACCCATTCGTCAGCACCGAACGGACGGTGGCGAAGACGATAAGCCCGTGATGGATGATCGCCGCCTTGGGGGCGAAACGCTCGCCGGCGACAGCCCCGAGCATCAAGTCGTTGTTAACGACGGATAGATTGCGGGAGACGGTGAGATTCTCGCCGCTGTAGAAAATCAACTTGTTGTGGGAAAGATCTTGGTAGACCATCAACGGCGTCACGTCGTCGAAGTCCCAGCCCGTCGCCATGATTTTGGCGTAGTCCGCCTTGGGTGTGGCGACGCCTGAGTCGGTCCACTGAACCGGCGGGGCGTAGGTGGCGTCGTCCCCGTACCGCTGCTCGTTAACGTCAACAGCGGCGCCCTGAGAATCGACCGTCGCGACAGGACGGGCAAAGTCGGCGCCGACCGTCGCCGTCTCATGGCCGTCGTAGAAAACAAAGGAGGCGTCGCCGACGACTGTGTTCGCCGTCATGTAAACGCGCGGCTCGAGCGTCTCGATGTGGCTCGCTCGACCAAACCCGAGCCGCTTCTTCGACGCTAAGGGGCGATGTGGTGCGAAGCCGCCAGCCCGACGTTGAAGAGAAAACCACAAGTGGCGCTGCATCGGAGATCGGATGAGAGAAGGCGGGAGGCGAGCGAATGCTCGACCCCTCTTCTTCCTCCGCTTGCGAATCTCATGCCACCATCCTTTTCATACATATCCACTAGCTATGGACCCGTTTTTCACCCCACAAGCCCCGTGAAGTGTCCTTAAAATGGTCATCGCCTGACAGAAGTGCGTTGCCGCTGGACAGGAGTTTTCACCCGCCACGGTCCCACGAACCAGAAGCCCTCTCTCGGCGAGAAGGTAGACCGACGGCCTTCAGCGGGCAGCTTCTAACGGACTTCTAACACAGGATTGGCGACGCGATCAGACAGCCAATCGACGAATGCCTCGTCGAGGGACGAGTCCCGTTCTTTGGGAGGGGTCACTCTTCTCCGCGACTCGTGTACCTCGATACTCTCGGTAGGGCGGTTTGGCGCTTTCGGACTTGCCAAGTGCAAGTCGGCTCCCCTCGTAAAAGCGAACGTCGCTGCGCGAGAGGCCACTCGGCTAACGGGCGCCTCGGCCACGGCGTATCGGGTTTCGGTCGCAAAAAAGGAGAACTCCGCCACGCCTTCTGGGGGGACGGCAGCCGATCCGTCGTCGCCACTTACGTCGGCGCCTTCTTCGGCGATCATTCTGACGTCGGCGAAGTACGCTTCCCGAAGCGATTCAAAGGTGGGATAGGTGGCGCCGTAGGCGTTAATCCAGTATTGCAAGTCTGCGAGTTCTACGAAGCCGTTTCGATCGGCGTCGGCGCCGGAGCCAGGGACGACCTGCGGCGCCGTTTGGTCACGCCAGATGGTATAGTCGGCCGCATCGACAACGCCGTCGGCGTTCAGGTCCGCCGTCAGACCAACGCCCATCTGGCCGTACTGGGCGACCCAGGCGAGCCGGTCGGATTCGTCAATGAGCCCGTCGACGTTAATGTCACCTAAACGTCCGGGCGTCGAGTCATAGAGGGTGTCGCGCCAGACGGTGTAGTCGGCTGCATCGACAACGGCGTCGCGGTTGAAGTCGCCGGGCGAAGCGAAGGATCCGAAGATCGCTTTTTCGTAAAGGGTTGATCCCAGCCAAGCCTCTCGTTCGGATTCGCCCCACGAGCGATCGTCGAAAGCGACAAGCATCGGGTCGATCGCCGTGACAACGTCGCCGGTTCGATCCGCCCAAAGGAAAGTGTCGAGGCTCAGATCGCCAACGCTGGGTGTCTGTCGTGTGTAGGTAGCGTCGCCAGATACTTTGAACGTGATGTTAATATTTCCATCCACCGCTAGGAGGATCTCGATCGAGTCGCCACGCTGGACATCCTCGGGGTTCCGCGTTGGCACGATCGTCGTCGATTGCCGGACGCCCGCCGAGTAAACATCGACCCGAAGCTCGGTCGTCGTGGCGCTGTAGCGGAGCGACAACTCGATTGCGTTCCCTCCCGACCCTACGATGGAAGCGATTGGCATCGGAAGCGTATTATCGATTGACGAAGTTTGAGGCCACCTCGCCACGATTCCAACCGACCAAGCATCGCCCAAGTCAGGGACGGAGATCGTCTCGCGCTCGTCGGCGCCGGTACTCTGTGGCGCCAGCGGATAGGTGGGGGACAGACCCTCGCCGAAGTAGGGCGTCGCCACGAGGAACTGCGCCCCGGGAGTCTTGTAGTAAGTCCTCCAATCGGTCGCCGCGCGGCCTTCACCAGCGCCGTTGATCACCGCCGACACGCCCACCGGTATCCAGCTGACGTTGTCGTTGACCTCATGGTGCACGGTGTTGCTGAACCGCGACGCCCCGGTCGAGGCATTGACCACTCCTTGGTTAGCGCCGAAGCTCACGCCCTGTTCCCCCAGGTTGGCGATCCACATCTCGGTCACGTGGGGTTGACTGGCGCTGGATGTCGCGCCAAGTGGTTGCAGCCACAGACCGCCGAGGTCTTGCGAATCGCCGCTGACGGTCACCTCGTAGACGGGCGACGACACACCGAAGGGGGGCGCCGGGGCCTGAATCGCCAAGGGCGCGAGCGTATCTTCGTACCGCCACAGGCCAGCGGTGTAGACCACCTCACGGACCGTGTTGGTCGCGGCCGGGTTGCGGCGCCGCTCGGAATCGGTCGGGAGCTCGTTTTTGCCGCCCGGCGCTATCTGAAGCGGGTGAATCACCTCGGCGGACGGCAGGTCCGTGAGCCAAAACTTCGAGCCGGAGTACGCCAACACGCGGTCCCCGTAGAGCCAAGTTGCAGCCGCTTGGTCGTCGAGGGGCCGAGAAAACTCGATCCAATGCTCCCCGTCGGGCGAGAAGACGTAGTTATTGTCTTGCGTCGCCGCCGCGACATACCCGACGCCCTGCAACCAGTGGAGGTGCAGCATCGCGGCCCCGCCGTGGACGCCTCCCGGCGTATCGATGTCCGACTGGTAGATGACCGACTCGACATCGAGTCGGTCGGCGAAATTGGACATCGCGCCGAACGACAGCACGTGATCGGGAGTCTCATCGCCCCCCGCAAAGTGCTCGCCAGGGACGGACGAAGGCGCGGCGGCCACGGGTTGGGGAGCCAACCGATAGGCGCTCGCGTCGGCGATGTAGCCGCCATAGACGATTTGCGATTCGACCGGCGCTGTCTGGTAATTCTCCAGATCGAATTTGTGGAACATGGTCACGTTGCGGTAACCGACATCGCCCCAATGAGAGATCAGTCCGCCCGTCGTCACGGCCGCCGTGTGGGCGTGCAATCCTCCGGCGTCCTCGTCGATCCATTGACTAAAGATGACGCGGTTTGGGCTGATGACCCAGTGATCCGAGCCCTCGGGGCGGTCGGCGCGGAAGAGGCCGATCTGCCCGCCTTTTGGGAGCCCGGTCTTGTAAAGGTAATCCGCCCAAGGGAACCAGGCGGCGTGCGTGTCGTCGATCCCATCAACCGGGAAGGGATTGAGGAACGACCAGGTCTGTAGCCGGTCCATGCCCTCGGACTCGGGCATCACGGGCACGCCATAACCGCCTCCGGCGACGGCGATACGCTCCATCGTCACGCCATAGTCTTGAGTGGCGATGAAGTCCACGCCGACGTACTTGTAAACGCCGTCGATGAGAACCGACCGCGCGGTCGCGATCACGACCAGTCCGTGATGCACGATCGCCGCCCGCGGCGCGAATCGCTCACCCGGAACGGTACCACGCATCAGGTCGTTGTTGTTGTACTGCAAAACATTGGCGACTTGAAAATCGTCGCCGCGATAGAAAGTCAGCCGATTGAAGGTTTGGTTGAGGTGCAGAAGCAGCGGGGTCTGATCGTCGTGGTCCCACCCCGAACCGATGATCGACTGCAATCCGTTGGTAGAGAGCGTGACGGGGGCTGCGGTCCATTGGGTGTCGGGCGAGTAATCGACCGCGTCGCCGAATCGCCGCTCGTCAACGCCGACCGCTTCTCCCTGCCCGTTGAGGGTCGCGACGTCGCGCGAGAAGTCCGTTGGCAGCGTCGAAATTACCGCCCCGTCGTAGAGCGTGAAGAGGGCGTCGCCTACCACCGTGCCCCCCGCTGTCAGGACGTAGCGGGGCTCGAGCGACTCAATACAGCCCCTCCAGCGCAAAGATTGTGCGGGACCACGGGGCATTGGTGACGAGATCTCGGTGAAAGTGACGAGGCTGTCGTGCGGCGTTTCCGCCAAACGCTTTCGCTAAGGACAGTTCGCCGGCAGAGTTCAGGCTATTTCTGGCCCGGAGGCCCGTCAAACGAACTGTCTCCAGGGGCTTGTAAAAGCAGTAATAACCGCAAAACCGGGCCCGCTAGTTTCAAGAACCCCTCCCGGCCGGCTCAGAACTACCGGGTCGCCTCGGCCAGCGCCGCCTGGAAGACCTCCTTCCCCGTCAGCACCTCGTCCTTGTTTTGGTCGTAGCGATCGAAGGCGAAGTTGTCGGGGAGCTCGCTGCGGCGGAGCTTGCCGTCGCCGTCGCCGTGGATTTGGTCGTGCTTCTCAAAAAGCCGCTGGGCGAACGCCAGCGACTCCATCCGTAGCCCCGCCTTGGCGTCCTCGATGTGGTCCTCAGGCCGCAGGCTACCGACGGGGGCCGCGACCTCGAAGAAGCCGATCATCATCTCTTCGAAGGACTGGTCGCCCCAACGCACCGTCGCGGTCGGGTCGGGGTTCGCCGGGTTGTCGGCCGAGTTATCGAACGTCGCCTCGCAGTCGATGCGGTAGCCCGCTGGGATCGTGATCGGCTGGGCGAGCTGGTAGGAGGTCTGCCAGTTGAAGTCGTAACGCGGCACGTTGAGCAGCACGCTCTTGGCGCCTGCGGGCTGCGAGCTCTCGACGCGGAACGATTTGCCGCGGAAGTGCATGTGCGGCGACACGCCGATCAGCTGCGCATTGGCAGGGAATCGGTCGCGCGACGCGCTGACGTGGTAGTCGGGGTCTCCCGGCGGGATCTCGAACTTGTGGTTCGCCGCTTCGAGCGTGACGACTTCTTCCTTCACCGTGGCGGGGTCAGCGAAGACGAGGCCCATCTTGGTGCGGTCCTGGGCCTCGACGCCAGTCGGCGTGTAGTGCATCTGGAAGACGAACTTCGATCCCGCCGGCACGCGCCGCCCGCGACCCGCCGAGAGGATCATCGAGCTCTGCCCCGGCACGTAGGCGCCCATCCAGCCGAGGCCTTGGCCGTTCTCGGTAGCGGGCGGGCTGACGAACACGATCACGTGATGCACCACCGACGGGTCGCCCGGCGTGATGTCGGCGGCCTGGACCCACTTCTCCTCGGTGAAGCCCGGGTCGACCACGAAGTACTGGTAGTCGATTACCCCTTGGGCAGCGACGCGGTAGGGCTCGTCGCGCATGGCGATTACCATGTCGGGCTCGCGCGGCAGCCGCCAGCCTTGGACGAACTGGCGTTGCGGGGGAAGCTCGGCGAGATCGCCCGCGGGAGCGCCCGCTTCGGCCCAGTCGTAGAGGGCTTGCTTTTCGGCGTCGCTCAACCGCCGGGCGTTGGCAAACTCGCCGTGCGCAGGGTCGGCGTGCCACGGCGGCATCCGCTGGTCACGCACGACCTCGGCGATCATGTCGGCCCAGCCGGCGACCTCGTCGTAGTCGCGCAGCGCGAACGGCCCGATCTCGCCCTCACGGTGGCACTCGACGCAGTGCTTCTCGAGGATCGGCGCCACGTGCTGGCTGTAAGTGACGGCTGAGTTAGCGTCCACCTCGCGCGGCAGGCCAATGACGCAACCGACGGCCCGCGTCTCGGGCGTCGCCACTTCGTCGCCGGCAAGCACCGTGTCGAGCGCTTCGCGAACGAAATTGCGCGTCGGCGCTTTCCGCACGACGCCGACGTCGTACTGGTCGTCGATCCGCCCCTGGTAGCGGATGACGCGGTCCCGGTCGAGCACGAACGCCTCGGGCGTCCGTGTCGCGCCGAACCGCTTCACGGCGTCGGCTTGGTTGTCCTTGAGCAAGGGAAAGGCGATCCCGTGCTTGCGGCCGTAGGCGGCCAGCTCGCTGAGCGAGTCCTGCCGGTTCGCGTTGATCCCGATGACCGCCACGTCACGCCCGGCGTAATCGGCAGCGAGGCTCGCCAGCCGCGGCCCGTACAGCTTCGCCAGCGGGCACTCGACCCCCAGAAAGACAACGACAACGGCGTCCGCCGTGCGGTAGTCCGAGAGCGACCGCTGCTGGCCGTACGCGTCGGGCAGCTTGAAGTCCCCGACCACAACGCCCACCGCGGCATTGGCGATCGCCGCGGCGCCAACGATCCCAGCGATGACAGCGGTACGAATTATTGAGAACGACATTCTGCGGCGGCGCCTAAGTGGATGAACGAGATTGCCATCAATTAGAACGGGACGAAGGCGATTCGCGATAGATTGCGCGATTCGGGGAATTGGCGAAATCGTCGGTTTCACCTAGGCGGAGAGCCGAGAGACGTCAGTCCCCGGCTCTTGGGGTACTCGCTTCGCGACCGCGGTGCGAATCACCAACGCATCTGCCCCGTGATCGACTGCACAGCGCTCCACAGCTCGCTGTCGGGGGCCATCTGGCGGACTTGGCCGACTGACGCCGTTAGCGGGACGTGCACGATGCGGCCGTTCCAGTAGCCGACGAAGAGGTCGGTCTTTCCCGCCAGTGCTGCGTGAGCCGCGTGGCGGGCGAAGCGTTCGGTGAGCAGGCTGTCCGACGCGTTCGCTTGCACGCTGCGGATGTAGTAGCTGGGGTCGAAGTACTTGACGCCCACCGGCTTGCCGACGCCGTCGAAGTAGCCGCCGATGCGGTCCTTGAGCACCAGGCCGATGTCCCCCAACCGGCGGTTGCCCGAGGCGTCGACCGCCGTCGGGTCGAGGCCTGCGATCAGTTCCTGTCCGGCGCCCTCCGCCACGACGATCACCGCATGGCCGCGGGCGTCGAGCCGGCGTTCGAGTCGGGCCAGGAAGCCGCGTGGTCCCTCGAGCTCGAGCGGCTGCTCCGGGACCAGGCAGAAGTTCACTTCGCCACTGGCGACGGTCGCGGCCGCCGCGATAAACCCGGCGTTGCGCCCCATCAGCTTGACGATGCCGACGCCGCGCAGAACGCTCTTCGCCTCCACGTGGGCGCGGTCGATGACCCGCTCGGACTCGGTGACCGCGGTGTTGAAGCCGAACGTCTGGAAGCAGTAGAGGATGTCGTTGTCGATCGTCTTGGGGATGCCGACAACCGCGAGGTCGAGGCCGCGGCGGGCGGCCTCCGCGGCGATGGCGTGAGCGCCCTTCTGGGTGCCGTCGCCGCCGATGGGGAAGAAGAGGTTGACGCCCAGCCGCTCGAGCGTGTCGACCATCACCGCGGGCTCTTGAGGCCCGCGCGACGTGCCGAGCATCGTGCCGCCCTGATGGTGGATCGCCTCGACCCAGTCGGCGGTCAGCTCCATCGGGGGCTGGGGCGCTGCGGGGGTGAGCCCCAAGTAGCCGTGGCGGACGCCGTAGACGGTGGGGACGCCGTAGCCGTCGCGGAGTGCGAAGAAGAGGTGCCGGATGACGTTGTTGAGGCCCGGACAGAGACCGCCGCAGGTGACGACCGCGGCCTTCGATTGCCGCGGATCGAAGTAGATGGGGTCGCGCGGCCCGGCCTTCTCGAACATCAATGGCAAATGGGCCAGCGTCGAGGGCATGGCGCCCTCGACGCTATCGACTTCCAGCAGCACGCGGGCGCTATCGGCCGTAAACAGGCGGGTATCGAACGGCGACGGCAGGCGGCGCTCGCCAAGCGTCGTCACGCGCAGGTCATCTGGCGTCATGGTGACCCGTCACGGGAATCGAGGGGGCGCTCGCCGCGCGACCTGCGCTGCGTCCCCGTGATTGTCACCCGCCGCCGCCTCGCCGTCACGTCCCGCCGTCACGCCACCCTGTCCGACATCCAGCAAACGTGTCGCGCCTGTCGGAGGGGTAGATAAAGCCTCCGCTTTGCCGCGGAGGTGCGGCGAAGCAAAGCTCCTTCCAGACACTGCCGCTCCGTTGCTCGCGGGTAGTTCGGAGACGGATGCTATTGATCGGAGACTGGGCGATGGATCGGAGCCTGCGCGATTAGCACGCCGCTAGACCTCCAGAACCGCCCGACCTCGCAAGCCACGATTAATCCCGGCAGATTTCTCCGGCGCCGGTTACTTGCGCCAGCTCCCCCTGCCCGCCAAAGGGCCTCAGGCCGACTGCTTGAGCCCGACCGCGGCGGGCGTCGCCTTGGCGGCGCCACCGGCGCAGCCGCCGCTACAGCGACCTTCACAGCGAGGGGCGGCCCCTGGGGCCACGTCCCAGGCCTCGAGTTCGTCACGAAGTACCAGCACGTCGCTGGGGGCCTCGATGCCGACGCGGACCTTGTCGCCCGCGATTTTCACTACCGTGACAACGATCGAGTCGCCGACGCGGATCCGTTGCGCTTCCTTTCTTGAGAGCACGAGCATGAACGTCCTGTACCTCCTTGCAAAAGACAATCCGTTGGGGGGAAGTGTCTTTATGTATACTAATGGGGATTGGGGCAGTCAATCATTTTTTTCGACGCCGTCGGCGCCGGTATCGGGTCGGGTCGTCAGGAACCTTTCCCCGCGGGAGTCGTAGCACCACAGGGTGTTGGTAGAAGCGTCCCAGACGGCAGTCAGCAGCACCTCGCGGGGACCTCGCAACGCGAAGTGCAGCCCGCAAATCTCGTCGCCTCGTCGGATCGGAGCCATGTGCAGCTGAGCCGCGTCGCAGCGGAGCCGACCTTTGGCGGCCAGCGTCGCCCGAGCGAACTCGGCGACCTCAGCGGCGTTGAAATTGACCGACGACGCCTCGATGGCGATCGCTTCCACTCTCACCTCCATGCGGTTGGTCTAAGGCGCCGGTAGAACCTCGCACCAAGGGGCGTCCGGGCCCAGAAGATGCAAGCAGCGTCGCGGGCGGTGTCGCGGCGTTCGCGAGACAGGCGCCAGCAGGAGAACTATCGGGAAGCGAAGGGGCGACTCTTAAGCAGTCTAGGCAAAATAGATGGCCCAGTGACTTTGGCGGGATTTTGCCGTGGTGCTTGAGACCGCTGGCGCTGGTGAGGCTTGAGGGGTGAGGGTTGCGCTGCGGGCCGTCGACGCTTTGCCAACCAACCCTCAGGTCTCAAGCCTCACAAGCGCAAGCGGTCTCACCCCCTCACGCTAGAAGATTCCGGCGCCGAAGCCGCCCGTGCCGTTGCCGCGGCGCTCGGTGGGTTCTTCGAGGAAGGCGCTGCCGCGTGAATCGCCCGGCGACGCGTGGGGGCGTCCGACCCCGCTGCGGTTAGGGTCGCCCTGCGGCGGGTGATGCGGCTGGTTCGAGGCGGCGGCGCGGTGGCTGTCGTCGAAGCGGCGGATGGGGGGTTCGGCCTCGTCGGAATCGACGAAGTCGCCGGCGTCGTACTCGTCGTACCGCGAGACGTAGTCGGGAGACTTGGCCCGCTCGACTTCCTGGTGGTACTCGTTGACGACGTGCGTCTGGATCATCTCCCGGCAGGTGGAGTTGATCGGGTGCGCGATGTCGGCGTACAGCTTGGTGCGGCCGTCGGCGTCCTTGATGACCCGACTGTCGTTGAGCTTGCCGCCGCACTGGTTGCAGTAATGAGCGCGGAGGTGATTCTTCATGCCACACTTACCGCAGTGGGCGGTGAGCTTGCGGCTGGGCATGGCGACAAACAGGCCGCTCGCGCCCTCGATGATCTTCAGGTCACGGACGACAAAGCAGTCGTCGAAGGTGAGCGAGCAGAACGCGCGGAGGCGCTCGCCCGGTTCGTCCATCAGCTTGATGCGTACCTCGGTGATGTGCACAGCTGTCGCTCCTTGTTTGCTGCCCCAGCGCTTACTACTTCGCCGCCGGCTGCACGGTCTTGCTGCTCTGGTGGGGGAGAACCGAACAAGTGTTGCCGGTGTTACATGTCACGGTCCGTGTCGCCTGCGTTAAGTCAGCCAATTGTCGTGGCGAGGGCTTGCCCAATACGAAGCGCCCGCAATCTCTCCGCCGCCCTTCGGGCCTGCCCCATCGTTGAGAACAGTCCGAAGTAGGCGGAACCGCTTCCCGAAAGCTGGTGAGCCGCACAACCGCACCTGTCGAACGCCTGCCGCAAAGCGGCGAGCCAAGGGGCGAGCCTCAGAGCGGCGTGCTGCAGGCTGTTCGCCATGGAGGCGGCGAGCCGACGGGCGTCTCCTTCGGCCAGCGCCGCAGCGGCTTGACGAGTCCGGTTAGGTCCGTCGGCGAACGCGTAGTCGGCGGATTGGCACTCTTGGTAAACGGCCGCGGTAGAGAGGCCTTCCTCGGGCTTCACGACCACCACGGGCCATCCCGATTGAAACGGTGAGGGGTCGACCCGCTCACCCCGTCCGGTCGCCACCGCGGCGCGCCAGCGGCGATCTCCGATCGCACCAACAAAGAACGGGACGTCGCTTCCGAGCCGTGAGCCTATCTCTATCATACGCTCCCGCGGCCAGCCAAGTTCCCATACATGGGCCCCCGCTAGGAGGGCGGCCGCCGCGTCGCTCGAGCCGCCGCCGAGGCCAGCTTTGCTGGGGATCCTCTTGACGAGCCGCACCTCGACGCCGCTTTCGACGCCGGCTTCGTCTCTTAGCAAGTCTAGGGCACGAATCACCAGGTTGCGGCCGTCGGTGGGGACGCCGGCCGTCAGGCGGGGATGACCGACGACCTCCAGCCGGGTCCCGTTATCAGGGGGCGTGGCGGTGACCCGCAGCGTGTCGCTCAGGCCGATCGTGGCCATCAGCGTCCGCAGTTGGTGAAAACCGTCGTCCTGTCGACCCAGCACTTCGAGGCAGAGATTTAGCTTGGCCGGCGCGTCGAGGCGGCACGAGGGGCTGATCGGCGGTTTTCGCATCGGACGTCTCCGGTCAGACGAGAGAAACGTCGTCCCCCCTGGAAAGGCTGAGGGCCCAACCAACGGGGGCCTCAGCAAGGGGATGGCGGCGAGACAGGCAGCTTTCTCCTTGCTCCTCGATTGCTCTAGGCCACTCGTACGACAGCCATCGTGCGTCGTTTTTCGTGTAAGAAACCCTTTCCAACTACGAGAACGCTGGCCTCGCAATTGAATCTCAGACCCGTATGCGAACGTTGGACCCCGAAACGCCCAACGCTGTCAACGGAGTTTGTCAAGAGTTCTGCTGGACTGTAAGGGGACCGCTTGCTGGCGTCAATTCACACCGGGCGACGGGCGCAAGCGAGCGAATAGGTGATTGGGCCCCACGGAAGGGGGCCCAAATGGAGGGAAAGTAGCCTATTATTTGCGCCCTTTGCCCCACCAGCCCTCCTTCAGAAGTCTCATAATAAATCGTGTCAGCGACGCCCCCCCCCGCCACTCGCTCTGCCGCTAGGTCCCCCGCCGCCCTGTCCCCGGCCAATGGCCCCTCGACGTCGGTCCCGACTCTCCTACGCACCGCGGGGGTAGGGATCGCGATGGGAGCGGCCGATATTGTGCCGGGGGTCTCCGGGGGGACCGTGGCGTTGATCCTGGGGGTCTACGAGCGGCTGCTGGCGGCCCTGTCGCGGTTCGATAGCCAGACGGTGGGTCTGGTACTCAGGGGCCAACTAGCGGGGGCCTGGCGTCGCGTCGATGCGTGGTTCCTCGTGGCGCTCGCCGGCGGCATCGGTGTGGGGGTGAAGGGGCTCGCTGGAGCGATGACGTACCTGCTGCGTGAACAAACGACCTACACCTACGCCGCGTTCTTCGGGCTAATCCTGGCGTCGGGCTGGCTCGTCGCGAGGCTGGCGAAGCCATCGACGCCGCTCGCCGGCGTCCGCTGTGTGGCAATCG
This sequence comes from Pirellulales bacterium, assembly GCA_041741515.1. Classification (GTDB taxonomy): domain Bacteria; phylum Planctomycetota; class Planctomycetia; order Pirellulales; family Lacipirellulaceae; genus Botrimarina. Next base: position 19,601 of record JBGSJY010000139.1, read on the forward strand.
GGCTTATGGCGGCGGCTTTTGCCGTGTGGCTGATGAGCCAAGGCCGAATGGCGCCTCTGCCGGGTCTGCTCTACACGTTCGTCTGCGGAGCGATCGCCATCTGCGCGATGATCCTGCCCGGCATTAGCGGCGCCTATCTCCTGCTGATCCTCGGCAAGTACGAGGAGATGTCGGCCCTGCTGCACCGCGCGCCGGCGCTCTCGGGGTACGAGTGGGCGACGCTCGGCGTCTTCTTGACGGGCTGCCTAGTCGGCATCCTCTCGATGAGCCGCGTGCTCAAGTGGCTGCTGGCCCACTACTGGTCCCCGACGATGGCGGCGCTCGCCGGGTTCATGATCGGCTCGCTGTACCGCGTGTGGCCGTTCCAGGCCGACACGACGCCCGATGTCGAAGAATACAAGTTCAAGATTTTCCAGCCGGTGCTCCCGCCAACGTTGGATGGGACAGCAGCGGCGTGCCTGGCGATTGCTGTGTCGTGCCTCGCCTTCGTCTTTCTTGTCGATTGGCTCGGCAGAAGAGTCGGCGAAGCGCCCGAAGAGGTCGCCGAGTCGCTGGCGAGCGAAGCGGTTTAAACTCGCCGCCAGCTGAGAACCCACGACGCGAGTCGTGGGAGTGCAGCAGGTACCCGGGTCGCTCCCACGACTCGCGTCAAGGGCTCTCGGTCTAGCTAGTGGCGGCCGCGACCGCGCTGCGGATTGCTTCGTGGATCGCCTCGACGGACTGCGCCGCGTCGATAACCGCGACGCGCTGCGGGTCGAGCTTGGCTTCGGCGAGGAACCCGGCGCGCAGGCGCTGGCGGTACTCGGCGCCGCGGCTTTCCATCCGGTCTGGGTCGCGGGCCATCCGCTCGGG